>JBCDAH010000037.1:0-35488 GCA_039186015.1 Pseudomonadota bacterium | reverse complement strand
CGTCGAGGGCGACAAGCTCGTCTACCGGACAGCCAGCGGCTCAGAACGGATGTTGGAGCTGACGCCACTCAGGCGCGCTGCCGCTGAGTCCGACGTGGATCTTCTGGTCCTCAACGCCCGGACACCGCGCCAACCCGGCAGCCGGAACTGGTTGTGGCAGCGCGCCGAGGTCGACGGGCTCGAGACCGCGCTGAAACGCAGGACGTTTGCAGATTTTCTCAACGCGCTTGGCGAGAGTACCGGCGGACTGACAGTGACGACATCGGCCGGTCGATCCGGGCGTGTGAACCTTCAGGCGGTCTCGGCCGGCTCTGCGCGCAACGATGGCGTTAGTGGCACGCTTGAGACCATCGTGGCTGAGGTTGTGTCAGAGACCGCCGGACGTGTGTTGATGATGGGACTTGAGGGTGACGTCGTTGATCGTGAACGCGTCAAAGAACTGGATCGCAGGATTATCCCCGGTGTGCCGTCCTATCTGCAGATCGGGTACCTTGTCGGCTTAATCTGCGGTGTTTTTGGGTGGCCGTTTGCGCGCGCCTGGTGGTTTCGTATCTGGCCGCCGGAAGAGCGTGCGGATTACGGTCGCGTCGTCGGTTATCAGCTTGCGCGCCTGGTTCGGCTGATCGTTTTTGTTGTCGTGTTCATGCCTGTGGTTGGTGTCCCTGCAGCGATCGTGAACCTGGCGAGCCAGATTTGGTCTTGGGTGACGTTGCCGTTCCGGGTTTTAAGGTGGATCGCTGGGCTGTTCCGTTCACGCCCTGCGTAGGGAGTCTCAAGCTTCGACTCGCGCATGGTGCAATTGTCGGCCAAAGTGCTTCGACAGCGGGCTTCTACAACGCTGATCACGCTTGAAATGGCTTCTGTTTACCGGCTCGACTTCCGTTGGCGCGCAAGAGGCATTTCAAAAGGCCATGGTCGGGGCGGTTGGCTCAGCTCCAGTAATTCTCGTATGAGGCCGCCTAGCCGGGGAGGACATGTCGATGGATGTCGAAGTGGCCGTGACGGGTCTGCGTGTGCGCCCGCTCCTGGTGACATTGCGCCGGCCCTTGGATACGCGGGTCGGGCGGTTTGAGCGGGGGCCGTTTCTGGCCCTCGACCTTGAAACGAAGGGCGGCGCGGGTGGCCGCTTGTTGGCCTTCACGTTTTCCCCGCTTGCCCTGAAGCTGGTTCCGCCGGTGCTCGACGTGTTGGCCGAGGCGGCAAAGGAGCAGCCGATCACGCCCCACAACATGATCGCGTTTCACGATGCCTGCCAGAAGCGGCTGACGCTGCTCGGACATGAAGGTGTTGTGCAGTTGGCACTCTCGATGTTCGACACGCTGGTGTTCGATGCGCTCGCACGAGAAGCCGGCGTGCCACTGTATCGCTTGCTGGGTGGAACCGGTACACGGGTTCCAACCTACAACAGTTGTGGCTTGGGTCTCGTGTCTTCTGACGAGGCTGCGCAAGAGGCGCAAGCGCTCGCAGCCGAACATGGCGGCTATACCCACGTTAAGATGCGGCTTGGGCGGTCGTCGATCGATGACGACGTCGCCGCATTATCCGCAGTTCGCGACGCGGTTGGTCCGGAACTCACGTTGTCCGTTGATTTCAACCAGGGACTTGACGCGCAGGACGCGCTCCGCGTGTGTCAGCGCATTGATGGCCTCGGTCTGGCGTGGATCGAAGAACCGATTGTCTATGACGACTACGACAGCCAGGCGCGTCTCGCGCGCAAACTCGCGACGCCGCTCCAGATCGGTGAGAACTGGTGGAGTTGGCGCGTTGGCAAGGCCGCTATGGAACACGGCGCTTGTGATTACATCATGCCCGACATCTTGCGAATCGGCGGTGTCACAGGGTGGATGCGCTTAGCGCGCGTTGCCGAAATCCACGCAATCCCGTTTTCGTCCCACCTCTCGCCCGATTACTCGGTTCACGTCATGACTGCGACGCCGACTGCGCATTGGCTGGAGTTTATGGACTGGGGTCACGACCTCCTGATGGACCCACTTGTGCCTGAAGCCGGTTTTGCCCGTCCGCGCGAAGCACCCGGCGCGGGACTTGAGTGGAATGAGGCGGCGCTGAGTAAGGCGATTGTTTCGGTTTGATTGCGACCGCCGTAGGCATGCAGACGCTTGGCGGCAATGGATCACATGTCTACGCTGCCAAAAAACAGCATTGAACGGGCGGAACCCGAGGACCGGACGCGTATGACGACACTGTTGCTGACCCATTCCTGTTTTGTCGACCATGATACCGGGCCGGGTCATCCCGAGCGTCCGGACCGTATGCGTGCGATCGACAAAGTGCTCGCACACGAGATGTTTGGTGATCTCCTCCGGGAGGATGCGCCTCTGCGCGACGACGTTGAGGGTGCGATCGTGTTGGCGCACCCGGCCGCCTATCTCGAACAGGTGAAACGTGTGCGACCGGGCAATGCCCAGGAGCCCGTGCGGCTCGACCCGGACACGGTGTTGTCGGCCGGTTCTTGGGAGGCGGCGCTGAGGTCCGTTGGCGCCGGGCTGGATGCCGTCGACCGTGTCATGGATCCCGCCTCAAGCGTCAAAAACGCATTCTGCCAGGTTCGGCCGTGCGGGCATCATGCCGAAGCGCAACGGGCGATGGGGTTTTGCATTTTTGCGAACGTGGCGATCGCAGCGCACTATGCGCGGGCTCGGCATGGTCTGGAGCGCATTGCCGTGGTCGACTTTGACGTCCACCATGGTAATGGCACCCAGGATATCTTCTGGTCGGATAAAGACTTATTCCTGGCGTCCACACACCAAATGCCGCTCTATCCGGGTACGGGCAACTGGGACGAGACCGGCGCGCATAACAACATCTGTAATGTTCCATTGGCGCCCAATGACGGGGCGGAGGCGTTTCGTGAAGCGTTTGATACACGTGTTCTGCCGGCGCTCGATGCGTTTCGGCCGGACCTGGTTCTGATTTCCGCCGGCTTTGATGCTCATGACGCCGATCCGCTGGCCAATCTCCGGCTTACGGAGCCTGATTTTCGGCGGGCGACTGAAGAAATTCTTGCCGTTGCTGACAAGCGCTGCGGTGGACGGGTGGTGTCGATGCTTGAAGGCGGGTATGACCTGCGCGCGCTGGCCGGATCGGTTGCGGTCCATGTCAAAGCACTGATGTCGGCGTAATCAATCGTATCATCGGGCAAAGTCGGAGACCCTATGACCGAAGCACGTGAGCCACAGTCTGCGCAACGGCGCGAACCGCAAAGTAGCAAGTCGCACACCGACATCGCTGCAATGAGTTTTGAACGCGCTCTGAAGGAGCTCGAGTCGATCGTTGGCCGACTAGAGCGTGGCGATGTCGAACTTGAGGAAAGCATCATGATCTATGAGCGCGGCGAAGCACTGCGCGCCCATTGCGATGTGTTGCTGAAGCGCGCGGAGGCAAAGGTGGAAAAGCTGACGCTCGATGCCGATGGCCAGCCGAAAGCGCAGGAACCGCTGGACCCGTAGATCAATCGCCGTAGGCTGCGCGATGGTGGGGAAACCGGTCAGCCGTCTGCACTTTCTGGCCCGTCTTCCGTTTTTGCGTTCGCGTGTCTCCATAGCCTCTGTGTAATCGCGCCCAACGATTACGGCTGGTGCGAAATCAACCTGACCGTCTATGAAGTTGTCCACAGTCGTGCGAGCCATCGCCCAACATCGCGTCAATTTGACGTTGAGCGTCGCTGACGATTGACTGATGCGTGCCAACGGCAGTGGATTGTGTGGTTGCGGAGCGGTCGGATCAGATCCGTGCTGCGTACTGATAGAACTGAAAAGAAACAAAGGATTGAGCAGTGACCTCTCGACCCGAAACTCCGCTTCTCGATCAAATTCGTTTGCCAGAAGATCTGCGCCAGTTCTCAGAGGCTGACTTGGGCCAAGTTGCAGAGGAATTGCGGGCGGAAACGATCAGCGCCGTGTCTGTTACCGGCGGACATTTGGGGGCCGGGCTTGGTGTTGTCGAACTGACCGTGGCATTGCACTGGGTGTTCAACACGCCGGACGATCGCTTGATCTGGGATGTTGGACATCAATGCTACCCTCATAAGATCCTAACCGGACGTCGCGATCGGATCCGGACGTTGCGGCAAAGCGGTGGGCTGTCCGGTTTTACAAAGCGTGCTGAAAGTCCGTATGATCCATTTGGCGCGGCCCACTCATCGACATCGATCTCTTCAGGTCTCGGTATGGCAGTCGCGCGCGATCTCAAAGGTGGCGACAACGACGTGATCGCGGTGATCGGTGACGGTGCGATGAGCGCCGGCATGGCTTACGAGGCCCTGAACAACGCTGGCGCGATGGACAAGCGTCTCATCGTGATTCTGAACGACAACGACATGTCGATTGCGCCGCCGACCGGCGCATTGTCCCATTATCTCGCCCGGATCACGTCCAGCGGGACGTATCTCTATGTGCGCGACATCGCCAAACAGTTGGCAAAGCGTTTGCCGAAGACCTGGGAGCGCCGCGCCGCACGGGTTGAGGAGTACACGCGCCATCTTTGGCAGGGCGGTGCCTGGTTCGAGGAGCTCGGCTTTTACTATGTCGGCCCGATCGATGGCCACGATCTCAATCAGCTTGTGCCGATCCTCAAGAACGTCCGTGATGCGCGGCAAGGCCCGGTTCTCATTCACGTTGTGACGCAAAAGGGCAAGGGCTATCCGCCCGCTGAGAACTCGGCGGATAAGTACCATGGTGTTAGCCGGTTCAACGTGGTGACTGGGGATCAGGTCAAGGCGACAGCAAATGCGCCGAGTTACACCAAGGTGTTTGCGCAAAGTCTGATCGAAGAGGCTCGCGACGACGACACAATCGTAGCGGTAACTGCCGCGATGCCATCGGGCACTGGGCTTGACTTGTTTGGGAAGGAGTTTCCCGAGCGGACATTCGACGTCGGAATTGCCGAGCAACACGGCGTGACGTTCTCGGCCGGGCTGGCCACCGAGGGTTTTAAGCCGTTCGCCGCCATCTATTCAACGTTCCTGCAGCGGGCCTATGACCAGGTGGTCCATGACGTTGCGATTCAAGGCCTGCCGGTGCGCTTCGCAATCGATCGCGCCGGGTTGGTCGGCGCCGATGGGCCGACACATGCGGGATCGTTTGACGTATCGTATCTCGGTTGTCTGCCAGGCTTCGTCATCATGGCTGCGGCCGACGAAGCTGAGTTGAAGCACATGGTTGCAACCTCCGTGGCGATTGATGATCGTCCATCGGCGCTGCGCTATCCACGTGGTGAAGGCACCGGTGTCGAAATGCCGGAGCGCGGCGTTCCGTTGGAGATTGGTAAAGGCCGGGTTCTGCGAGAGGGCAGTAAGGTTGCCATCCTGTCGTTCGGCGGACGGTTGCAGGAGGCGCTCACGGCAGCGGATCAACTCGGGACGATGGGGCTGTCTACTACGGTTGCCGATGCGCGGTTTGCCAAGCCACTGGACACGGAGCTGATCCGCCAGCTGACGGCCCATCATGAAGTTCTCATTACAATCGAAGAGGCGTCGCGGGGTGGCTTTGGAGCGTTCGTCCTGCATCATCTGTCGGACTGCGGCGTCCTGGATACGGGGCTGAAAGTGCGGACAATGACGCTGCCAGACGTGTTCATTGATCAGGACAAACCGCAGGTGATGTACGATTTGGCCGAACTGAATGCGAACCATATCGTTGCCAAGGCATTGGCGGCTCTCGGCCATAACGCTGTGGCTGGCGAGGTCCGTGCTTAGGGCACAGTCACTGTGGGCTTGCCCCGCGCATTCTGAATAGGCATGGCTGGCGTTGCTGAGATCTGGTCGCGTTTTTGCCGACAGCCCGGCCGCGAACCTCATTGCCGCATTGAGGTGTCACGGATGGCTGAGCGACTGGATGTCCATTTGGTTGCTGCGGGCTTGGTCGCATCCCGCGCGCGGGCACGCGACTTAATCGGCCGAGGGCTCGTATCCGTCGATGGCCATGTCGCGATGCGTGCGGCTCAGCAGGTTCACGGTCACGAACAGATTCTCGTCGATCCCATCGCGGCCAGTTATGTGTCACGCGGAGCCGAGAAGTTGGTTGCCGCTCTTCAAGCTTTCAAGTTTGAGGCGCACGGGCGGACCTGCCTTGATCTTGGGGCGTCTACGGGCGGATTTGTGGACGTTTTGTTGCGGCGCGGTGCAACACGCGTGTTTGCCGTTGATGTTGGAAGCGGACAGCTCCACCCGTCTCTCGCCCGTGATGAGCGGGTCGTCTCGCTGGAGGATACGGACGCACGAGCACTTGCTCCGTCGGTTATTCATGCGCCAATTCAAGCCGTGACGATCGACGTCAGCTTTGTCTCAATCACCAAAGTCGCTGGGCCTGCGCTGCAATTGGCCGAAGCCGGTGCGTGGTTGGTGGCGTTGATCAAACCACAGTTCGAAGTCGGTCCGGATCATGTTTGTCGGGGCGGGATCGTAAGGGATGCTGGCGCAAGGGACCGTGCCGTGGCTGATATCGCACGGTGGGTGGATATGCAGCCTGGGTGGCGACTGATTGATTGCGTTCCGTCGCCGATCCTTGGAGGCGACGGCAATACTGAGATGCTCTTGGGGGCTGTCCGGGATGGATAGGCACCGCGATGTGATCATTGACCGTCTTGGAAGCCGAGGCGACGGCGTGGCCGACACGGCCGACGGTTCGATCTACATACCATTTGCGTTGCCCGGCGAGACGTGGCGCGTTCCGCTTTACGATCAGGCCACTGCGCCGCCGGTGATGATGACCGCGTCAGCAGATCGCACATGCGATGTGTGTGCGCATTTCACGGCTTGCGGCGGATGTGTCGCTCAGCACATGCCATCGGATTTGTACGTCGGCTGGAAGCGAGAGCTGGTTGTTGAGGCTCTTGGGCACAATGGCATCACCGCTGACGTCAGACCGTGTGCCCCGACCGAAGCTGCAAGCCGTCGGCGCACAATTCTCACGGCAAAGCGCGGGCCGACATCCGTCACGCTCGGTTACCATCGCCGTGGCGCACACGAATTGATCGACGTCACGACGTGTCCGGTTGTTGTTCGCGAGATCGCAGACCGCCTTGACGGACTGCGTGCCCTGGCCACGCAGCTGTTGGCGTCCGGCGAAACAATGAGGCTCACGGTTGTGGCGGCGCGCGAAGGGCTGGATGTCACCGCTGACGCGCCTCGGTTGCCCGTTGATGCCGAAGCACAGGCGTTGCTCGCGCAGTGTGCCGATGACGCGGGTTTGGTGCGGCTCACCGTTAATGGGGCGACGATGTTCCAGACGTCGCAACCGACCCTGCAGGTTGGCGACATTGCGGTTCCGTTACCGCCCGGTGTGTTTCTGCAGGCGTCGGCGTCGGCTGAGCAGAAAATGGTTGCGCTCGTGACGGCTGCGGTCGGCAATGCGGAATCCGTGGCTGATCTGTTTTGCGGACTTGGCACGTTCGCCGTGGCGTTGGCGCGGCATGCACGGGTGCGCGCCGTCGATACCGACGCAACGGCTCTTGCGGCCCTGGACGACGGGCTGCGCCGGGCGCAGAGACGAAAGACCGTTTTATGTGTGCGGCGCGACCTGTTTCGCGAGCCACTTTCGAGACTGGAACTCAAAGACTTTGATGCGGTGGTCTTCGATCCGCCTCGGGCGGGCGCCAAAGCGCAAGCCGAGATGATCGCAAAGAGTGCGGTTCCCAAGGTTGTTGCCGTCAGTTGCAATCCCGGAACTTTCGCGCGGGACGCGCGCGCACTGATCGAAGGCGGCTACACTCTGGAGACGGTCGTGCCGATCGATCAGTTCGTGTACTCGGAGCACGTCGAAATTGTTGCCTCGTTTCGCCGAGTGCCGCAACGCATACGCGGGCAACGTGCGCGAGCTGCGAGAACATTTCGGCGACGGCGTTAGATGACTTTCGCTTCTATGGCGGAAACGACCTAAGTCCGGCTGGCTCTAACGGGCTGCCAGGAGCCGTGAGACAAAAGCGGGAACCACCTCCGTTGCCGGTCCGTGATGTCGTTCCGCGAAGTACGACGCGCCTTCCGACGGTTCGAGATTGAGTTCGACGGTATGGGCTCCGTTTGCCAGAGCCATGGCGACAAAGCCGGCGGCTGGATACACGTTGCCGCTTGTCCCGATCGATATGAACAGCGTCGCGTTCGCCAGCTTCTCGTAGATTTCGTCCATCCGGTAGGGCATCTCGCCGAACCAGACAACGTCAGGACGCAAGCCCGCGCTTCGTCCGCAGTTGTTGCAAACGACCTCTACGGACAAGTCGTGATCGCACGGAGCGCGGTGTTGACAGTGAGAGCAGAGTGACTGCGCGAGTTCGCCGTGCATATGGATGAGGTTTTTCGTCCCAGCCGCTTCATGTAGGTGGTCAATGTTCTGGGTGACAACGTGCACCTCACCGGCGAACTCCTGCTCGAGTTTTGCCAATGCGAGATGCGCGATGTTCGGTTTCACGTCCCGCATCATTGCGCGGCGCACGTTGTAGAAGTCATAGACCAGTTGTGGGTCGCGCGCGAAGCCTTCGGGAGTCGCAACATCTTCGACATCGTATTGCGCCCAAATGCCATCGGGATCACGAAACGTCTGAACGCCGCTCTCAGCCGACAATCCGGCGCCCGTTAGTATCACGATGTGTCGGCCATAGTCAGTGGACCGATCGGCCATCGCCGCCCTCCTGCGAATTCCTGGTCAGACTTTGCATTGCCGCGTCTGTTTGCCACGGAACCAAGGGAAAACTGCGGCATTCCGCAAGGTTTGGGATCGCGACGGAACGCCAGTTGGCACCTGTGTCTCTGTCTGGCACTTTGGCTATGCTCTTGGCACAGCATCCTATCGGGGAGTGCAGGTATGTCAGATCGTATAGGAATGGCAGCGGACGTGGGTGCCAGTGCATTACGCGTCGGCTGGTTCCTAGGTGTCAACTGGCTGATGGAGCGTGAGGCTGCACGGCATGGCGCAAGTCGCTCCTACAAGCCGACCCGGCCGACGCCCTCGCGCGCCGAATTGCTTCAAGACTTGCGAGCGTTGATCGTGGCCGATGGGCAAGCCGTTCGGGATGGTTTGTATCCGCCAATCGAGATGCGCGCTGGCATGGCTGCCGAGCATCTCGGCAGACTAAGGTCTATGCTCCGCGATCTGCCGACAACAATCGAGCGCCGCGAGGCCAACGACACGGAAAGCGCGCGATCAGCCGTTGATGAGGCTAACGGCTTACCGGAGTACTTCACCCAGGATTTTCACTTTCAAAGCGGCGGCTATCTGACAGCTGAGTCCGCGCGTCTGTACGACGTTCAAGTGGAAACACTATTCTATGGCAGCGCAATACTGATGCGGCGCGCTGTTCTAAGTGCGGTGTGTCGTGCGGTCCAAGGTTGTGATCAACGTAAACTTTCGCTGGTTGACGTGGCCTGCGGTACCGGGCGTTTGTTGCGTGAAATCCGTCGTGCTCTGCCCGCGATCCGTCTCACTGGTCTTGACTTGTCTCAGGCCTACCTTGACGAAGCGCGCACACACCTCGGCCGGCTTCGCGCGGCTCAGCTTCTTGCCGCAAACGCTGAAGAGTTGCCGTTTGCCGACGCGAGCCAGGACATTGCGACGTGCGTGTTTCTCTATCACGAGTTGCCGCCGGAGGTTCGTCGGCGCGTTACATCTGAGATTGCGCGTGTGCTCAAACCTGGCGGCACGCTGGTATTCATGGACAGCTTGCAGATGGGAGATCGGCCGGATTGGGACGGGCTGTTGGAAGCATTCCCCGTACGCTTTCACGAGCCGTACTACCGCCACTATACGATCGACGACATCGATAGCCAGTTCAGAGAGGCCGGTTTGCAGCCCACAGAAACGCGGCTTGCGTTCCTATCAAAGGTTGTCGTTTGTCGCAAAGCAGCGTGATACAGCGCGACATACTGCGGAACGCATCGGGACAGGAAACGCGCATGGCTTGAGCCCGGCTTGCGTGATGCACAGATCGTCAACTCTGGCCCAGCACCTTTATTCGATCCTGAAGTCTGCGCGGACCGTGTTGGCACGAGATGAAATCTCGTATCGGTATGTGCCTGGTTTTTCAGCCATGAAATGGTCGAACCGAAAGCTCTGTCGCTCGTAAGGCCCCAATTGCAAGGTCTTACTTGTGCGGCCAACAACAGTTCCGTCTTGATGCAGGATTTGATGTAGGACCGCGCCGTCCGCCCAGTTATTGTCCAGGTTCACGGCATCGAGTGTTGCGGTGATTTTGTGGTTCACCTGAACCGCAGTCCGCACGTAGATGTCGAGGAGTTTGGCGTTCGCCATCTTCGTGGTGTCACCGATGTCCTGCCGAAGGCCGGAGACCGCCGCCGCCGCGAGTGTCGTGACGCAGACAGCCGTGCCAAGGACAGCTCTCCGACTGAACTCCGGTTCGTTATGGTCCTCGTAAGGAGGGAACGGTCCGCGTCTCAAAAGGTCCAATCTCACCAGATGGCCTCCACACGTTTGCGGCGAATTTAATCAGCATAAGTATATTGTGGCGTGTATAGTTTGTAAACGGATTTTTTGATCTTTGTTGTGTATTGATTTGGTGGTCGGGCGACGCTGCCGGTTGTGCCGTGTGCGTGCGCAGATGTCGCCAACGCCAAAAGTGGCTCAGTCTCGCATCGGCAATCGCTCGGGATTGATTCACCGTCTGGACTCTAGATGCCAAGGCTTCGCAGAACTGCGGCAGGTGAAGAAGGTCTGGAGGCTCGGCAGAAGAAGCGTTTTCGTTTCTGCTTTGGTCGCCTATGGCTTTGATGATCTTGGTTGCTAGTCGACGATGAAACTCGCGTAGACCGAGTTCATTTTGGATCGTATGTGGTAGGTAAATTGACCCCGTTTCTCCGCGACTAAAAAGCGAAAGCTATATCTCCGTCGGCGGAATGGGCCGATTCGAAAGGGAATATCTGCCTCACCAATGAGTCGGCCATTGCGAGCGCGGTAACTGTGAGCCAGGTAACTGTGCTCGCCACGACTGCGGTGATTTATGATGTCAACTTGTACAGAAATGAATTGCCCGTAATCGATTGAATGCGGTAGCTGCAGGTTGACAACCTCGACACTTGCCAGCCGCTTAGCATTCGCAGTTTGAGGATGCAGAATCGCAAAGCCGCCAACCGCTGCAGCCGCCGCTGCGCGCCCGACAAATGATCGTCGTGTCAGCTCCTGCTCCACTTCGTGCTCGGACGTTGGCAGGTCCTCGATCTTGATCAACTCTAATTCCACGGCACAAACTCCACACGTTAATCGCGAACTTGATCAGATCACGGATACTTTAGCGCGTATAGTTTGTAAACGGATCTTTTGAGTTTTTTGCGTGGTGTCTTAGGCCGTGTGCGCGGGAGGCTCGGCGAGGACGTGGGCTGGCAGTGCAAAACCGCCGCACCCAAACATTGCGCTAGCGTTGACAGCCAAGTGCATCGGCCACACCGTTTAGGCTGTCGGTGACGATGTCCCACGGTGCCGTCGCGTGTTTGTCCTTGGTCTGGGCTGGGCCGTGCTCGGTCGGGCGCAGGACAAATGCGGTGCGGAAACCGACGTTTTGGGCCGCACGGAGATCGTCGTTGTGGGCGGCAACCAGCATGCAGGCGTCGGGTTTGAGATTGAGAGCCTGTGCGCAGCCCAGATAAGCCTGCTGCGTTGGCTTGTAGGCTTTCGTGACTTCAGCGCCGAGGATCGTATCCCAGGGCAGCCCGCTATGGCGGGCCATGCGCACCATCAATCCAATGTTGCCGTTCGAGAGAGTCGCGATGATATAGCGCCGCTTGAGACGGTAGAGGCCTTCGATCACGTCTGGCCATGGCTCAAGCCGATGCCAGATGGTCACGAGATGCTCCAACTCGCTTTCGGTAAACTGCGGAAAGTTATGGCGTGCCAGAAGCGTATCCAGATTTTCGCGATGCAATGTGTCGAGGATTGTGAATGGCCGCCGTCCGGCGCGGATCTCTTCCATGGCCGGCTGATAAAGCGATCGCCATTCGTCGGCGAATGATTCCCAATCGGCGTCGAGCCCGCGCGCATGACCAAAGGAGCGCAGTTCGCGTGTGACGCTCGTACGCCAGTCGACGACGGTGCCGAAGACGTCGAACAAGACGGCCTTAACCGTGTCGTGTGAGTTGCTCGTCATGACTGAACTTCCATCCTTCAGTTCGGTTCGGACGGTGCGCCGCACTGCGCGCGATGCCGCATCCAATGATCGGCAAGCACACATGCGACCATGGCCTCACCAACTGGCACTGCGCGAATGCCGACACAGGGATCGTGGCGGCCCTTGGTCAAGATTTCAGTATCGTTGCCGTTCCGGTCGATGGTGCGGCGCGGCGTGAGGATCGACGACGTCGGCTTCACCGCGAACCGTGCGACGATTGGCTGTCCGGTTGAGATCCCGCCGAGAATGCCACCCGCGTGGTTGGACAAGAAAAGCGGTTTACCATCGTTGCCGATCCGCATTTCGTCGGCATTTGCTTCGCCGGTGAGTTCCGCAGACGCAAATCCTTCGCCGATTTCCACGCCTTTGACGGCGTTGATGCTCATCAATGCAGAAGCGATATCCTGATCGAGCTTTCCGTAAATTGGCGCGCCCCAGCCTGGGGATACGCCTTCGGCGACAATTTCAATAACCGCGCCGATTGATGAGCCCGACTTACGAATATCGTCGACGTAGGTCGCCCATTCTTTTGCCGCGACCGCGTCGGGGCAAAAGAATGGGTTATTCGAAACTTCATTCCAGTCCCATCGTTGGCGATCGATGCGGTGATTGCCGATTTGAACGAGTGCGCCGCGAATCGAAACGCCCGTTAGAATCTTACGCGCGATCGCGCCGGCTGCGACACGCATCGCCGTTTCTCGCGCGGATGCGCGCCCCCCGCCGCGATAGTCGCGGATGCCGTACTTTGCCGTGTATGTGTAATCCGCGTGGCCCGGCCGATGCTTGTCTTTGATGTCGCCATAGTCTTTCGACCGCTGGTCGACATTCTCAATGACGAGCGATATGGGCGTGCCCGTCGTCACCTGTTGGCCGGTCTCGTCCGTGAATACGCCGGAAAGAACACGTACCGTGTCTGGTTCGCGGCGTTGCGTCGTGAACTTGGATTGCCCTGGCCGGCGCTGGTCAAGGTAGATCTGAATGTCAGCTTCGCTCAGTGCGATGCCAGGTGGGCAGCCATCAACAACGCATCCGATCGCCGGGCCGTGGCTTTCACCCCAGGTCAGAACGCGGAACAGATGACCGAACGAGTTGTGAGACATACGATGCGTTTCAGGTTCGTGCGACACTTGATGGCAGGCATCCGCAGGGCGGATCCCATCGCGGACACGGCATACATGACACTCTCATGTCGTGCCAATGACACTTGTGCAAGTCTGAATGGGCAAATGAGGGTGCGGTTCAACAACACTGGTTCCGTGCCGGAGTGACAAAGCGCCCTGGAACGGCGTATTGTTACGCACGTATTGCGTCACTCTTTTTCAAATCAACACAGGAGGACCACGTAACCGCAAGTTATTCGTTGCTTGTGGACGCGTGAATTGGGTTTGGTGACTGTCTCATACGTTTCATGAGACCGTAGGCAAATCCAGGTCCATAACCGTATGGCGGTGGCCTGTCGTCACTGCCAAAATCGCCGTAGTTCGGGCCTGAGCAGCCGTATTGCGGTGACATTCTGTTCGCGTTCCGGAAGCTGGCCTCCGCTAGCCAGCTTCCGGTTTTTCGAGATGTGTTACGGCCGTTTTCCCAACTTGCGATTTTCCCAACGTGCGACTTTCCTGACGGCAGCGGTCAGGTCAGGCCCAGGACACGTGGCCCGAACGGAGAATCATGATTCGGTCCTGCGGCACCTCGAGGACGGGAATTTCCTTTTCCGCCAAATCCAAAAGCAGTCCTCTCAAGACCCGGCTGACACCGCCGTGCGACACAACAATCGTGTCTTGCGCGATTTCCGACAGCCAGGCACCGGCGCGGACGGATAGATCCGCGTAGCTTTCGCCACCCCGCGGGCGCCAACGATACTTATTGGCCTTGCGTTCAGCGTACCCGGCCGGGTCGGTTTCCGCGACCTCTGTCAAGTACGCGCCTTCCCAGGACCCGTAGTGGACCTCACGCAGGCGATCGTCGGTTTGGTATCCGTCTCTTGGGAAACCTGCTGCCTCCCTCAAGATTTCCATTGTTTCGGTCGTGCGCAGCATCGGGCTTGCGACAAATGGCATAGCTTCGGCGTCCAGGACAATTTCGCGCAGTGCGCGTCCGTTACGTGCGGCCTGGAGGCGCCCCGCGTCGTTCAAAGGAATGTCCATTTGGCCCTGCAGACGTCGCATCCTGTTCCAGTCGGTCTCGCCGTGCCGAATGAAATAAAGCGTGATATCGTGTGGAAGATTGGACATCCGACAACCTCCGAAGCCAGCACCGAATCACTGTGCCATCCGACTATGACGTCAGCTCTATTACCAGCTTGCCGTGGTTGGCGCCCGTAAACAGGTCATTGACGATGTCCGGAAAGGCAGAAATGTCCGCAGCTCGCACATCTTCACGCAGTTTGAGCTGACCGTCAGCGTGCCACTTGCCGAGTGCCGCCATGGCCTCCGGTATCCGGTCCGCCCAGTCGAACACGATCAATCCTTGGACTCGAAGCCGCTGCGTCAGCACGGCGCGCAATTGTGTGGGACCTGGCGGTGGTGTCGTTGCCGTATACGCCGAAATCAGACCGCACAACGGAACCCGGCCGAACGTGTTCATGTGCGGGAGGACGGTATCCAATACCATTCCGCCGACGTTCTCGAAGTAAACGTCAATTCCGTCAGGACAGGCGGCTGCGAGCTGAGCCGCAAATTCGGGTGCCTTGTAGTCCACAGCGGCATCGAAGCCGAGCGTGTTCGTGAGGTACGCGCATTTGTCCGGCCCGCCGGCGATCCCCACCGCACGGCAACCCTTGATTCTGGCGATTTGCCCGACGACAGAGCCGACGGCGCCGGATGCGGCGGAGACGACAACGGTCTCGCCAGCTTTGGGCTGACCGATCTCAAGAAGCCCGAAATACGCCGTCCAGCCGGGCATGCCGAGGCCGCCCAACCAGCGCGCCGGCGGTGCCTGATCAAGGTTAACTTTCACGATCCCGGCGCCGTTCGTGACGGCGTGTTCCTGGACCCCAAGCAGGCCTTGCACGGCATCACCGACCGCGAAATCGGGATGGTTCGATGCGTCGACGACGCCGGCAGCGTACGCGCGCATGACGCCACCGACTTCAACCGGTGCGACGTAGGACTTGCCGGCGTTCACCCAACCGCGCATCGCGGGATCACAAGAAACGTGTGTGATCCGCACGCGAAACATTCCGCGCTCCGGCGTCTCCAGCGGAACGCTTTCGATCATGAAGTTATCGGCGCTCAACAAGCCTGGGGCTGGTCGATTGGCAAGCAGGACTCGGCGCGTGGTATTCAACTGCACGTGTCGCTCCGGATATTGATCGTGATCGGTTCAGCCGTCTGATTTTACGACGGAAATGTCCGGCGCATCCTCGTTTTTCATGCCCTGGACGTGATAACCGCAGTCGACATGGTGGACTTCCCCGGTCACGCCCCGGGAGAGGTCGGACAACAGGTAGAGGCCAGAGGCGCCAACGTCTTCGATTGTCACATTGCGGCGCAGAGCTGAGTTATACTCGTTCCACTTCAAAATGTACCGAAAATCGGCAATTCCAGAAGCAGCAAGTGTCTTGATCGGCCCGGCGGAGATCGCGTTCACCCGGATTCCGTCCTTGCCGAGATCTGCGGCCAGGTACTTGACGCTTGCCTCAAGTGCCGCTTTTGCAACGCCCATGACATTGTAGTGCGGCATCACCTTCTCGGCGCCGTAATACGTCAGAGTCAGCAGTGATCCGCCGGCCGTCATCAGCGGCTCGGCCCGCTTCGCCAGCGCGGTGAACGAATAACAGGAAATCAACATAGTTTGGGTGAAGTTCGCTTCACTTGTGTCGATATACCGGCCGTCCAACTCCGCTTTGTCGGAAAACGCGATTGCATGCACCAGAAAATCGATTTTTCCCCAGCGATTGCCGAGCGCCGCAAACAATTCGTCGACCGAGCCGGCATCGGTGACGTCGCACGGTAAGACGATGTCGGAGCCGAGTTCGGCAGCCAGCGGCTCAACGCGCTTTTTCAGGGCCTCGCCCTGATATGTCAGCGCAAGTTCAGCGCCCTGGGCGGCAGCAGACTTGGCAATGCCCCAGGCGATCGAGCGATTATTGGCAATTCCGAGTATAAGACCGCGTTTGCCGGCCATAAGCGTGCCCGTGCCCGTAGCCTTATCTGTTCCCTCTGCGCTCATGCAGCGTACCTCTCCTCAATCGCAGCCCGGCCATTGGCTGGCAACGATTTGCACGACTATGTCCGTGCAACTCATCCAAATAGATAGCGCCAACCGATACCACGCCGGCTCTCGCTGTCGATGATTTGTGCACATGCCACGGTATCGACGGAGCTCCGGTGTGGCTGGGTCGAGCGTTATCGGCGCCCCTCGCTGCGCGCAATCCTACACCATCGACCTAGCGGGTCCAGCTGACGGTCACAGGTTCGTATACGCGCGGTCGGGCCACGTAGCGCGTCTGACTAAGCGGCTCAAGTGCCCAGACGCCAACTGCCATCCTGTAGCTGGCAGGCTGTCCCGGTTGTTGTCTTGGAAAAGCTGCCGGACATCAGCTCGACGCGAAGACGTCGACACAGCTTGCCGCTCTGGTGCCGGAATGTCTTCTTCAACGTCACGAACCCTGTGAGGCGACCATGAGCACGATGCCAGACGTAGGTCCCACCATCCTTGACAGTGCTCAGCGCGTAATCGAGGGCATCGAGCGTCGCGATAACGTCAGCACGTGTCAGCTTGACCACTGGGCGTTCTTGTATCGGGCCGCGCAGGGTCGGCTGCGCCATTTGGTCCTTGGCGGCGACCGAACTGCCGAGACAAATCGAGAGGATCGCCAAGCCCAAGCTACAATGCCGCAGCAAGCGGCGATTGATCTGTGCGTAGGCGCCGGCATTATCGGCCCGAACTGCGGGGTTGTTCGTTTTCGGTAACATGAACGCGGATACACCCTGTACGCTGACGAGGAGGATGGATGGCCAAGCCTCCGTTCAACTGTATGGGATCAGAGTGACCTAGTCTGGTTACCTGTGGATTAAAATGCGTCCCGCTGTTTTGCAGCGCGCCAGCGAGGCACCTGCGGGCGTGACGTTGCACCCGGGAGATTTGAATGGCGGATGGAGACCAGCTCGCAACCGACGCGTCGGCTGCGGACCGTGGGTTTTTGGCTGAGCACGACCCGTTTTCCTTGTTTGATCGCTGGTTTCTTGAGGCCGAAGCCGACGAAGTTAACGATCACAACGCAATGGCGCTGGCGACCGTCGACGCCACGGGTATGCCGAACGTGCGAGTGGTTCTTCTCAAAGGGCTGGATCAAGCGGATGCAGGTGCCACTCGTGGCTTTGTGTTCTACACCAACTTTGAGAGCGCCAAGGGACAAGAGCTTCTCGGCAACGGAAAAGCTGCTCTGAATTTCCACTGGAAAGGCTTGCGCCGTCAGGTTCGGATCCGCGGTAACGTCGCTGCGGTCTCTACTTCCGAGGCTGATGCTTATTACAGCAGTCGGCCGCGTGGGAGCCAGATCGGTGCCTGGGCCTCGCAACAATCCCGTCCGCTGGCCGGCCGAGCGGAGCTGGAAGCTGCCGCAAGCGCCGCCGCGGAGCGGTTCGGAGACGGACCTGTTCCGAGGCCGACGCACTGGTCAGGGTTTCGCGTCGTGCCGCTTCAGATCGAGTTTTGGCACGATCGTCCCTACCGCCTGCACGATCGCCTGCTGTTTGAGCGGACCACACCGGACGCAGCGTGGGAGCGTCGGCAGCTTTATCCGTAGGCCGCTGTTGACTATGGCGGATGGTGATCGCACCGGGTCCCGCATGAGAGATTTCCTCAGCGCAGCGGCGTACTTCGTCTAAGTGGGTCAAGGCGCCGAAAGCCTCGGCTTCTGCCTGCGCCAACGCGATTTCGGAACGCGCACGATCCGGCAAGTTCGCCGCGGCCGCCGCGCGTGCCGCCAGATAGCGCGCAAGCGGCAAGTGATGCCGCGCATTCAGCTTCTGAAGCTCCGGGATCACATGATCGACGATCGATAGGCCTCTCTGGGCGTCAACAGTCACGGCAACGAAGCCGAGGAGGAGTTCGGCGAGGCACGCTTGATAGGTGTATCCCTGATGTTGTGCGATGGACTTGGCGGCATGGGCGTAGGCGCCGACGTCCGCATCCTGGCGCGCCCAGGCAACCTGTGTGCCGAGTTCACAAAGAACGGTTGCCTGCATGCTGGGATCTCCGATCGCCGCCGCAGTCTGGAGTGCGCGTTTTCGCAATGCGGCGGCACCTGATTGATGGTCGCGCAGCGTTGCCACTTCCGCAGCCAGAGTGAAGAGCGTGGCGTGCAATGGGTCACGATCAGTCCGCGGCGCCGTCGATCGATTGCACTGATCGAGAGCGAAATCGATGTGGTCTTGAGCCGTATTGAGATCGCCGGCCCGGATGGCGTTGTACGCCTTGGCTCGCAAGGCCAGCGCGCGGTTTTGCGGCGAAGAATTGGCACCAAACGCTCGCGTTGAAAGCAAATCGGCAACGGTTTGCGCGCGGGACGTATCACCACTCAAACAGCAGCTCAGATGGAGATCGACCAAGACATCGGTTTCGCGTGTGCTGTTTGCAGGGGGTGTGTCGGTCGCGCGCTCGTGCCGTTCGGTCAGGCGCGCCAGACACCACTCCAAGCTTGATCGCACACTCCGATGTCCGGGCCCAACCAGGATCGTCTTCTGACACGCCATGGCGTGTAAGAGCATGATCCGCTCGCCTATGCGGTTCGACCGACCCTGGCGGGATGTCAACTGCCAAGCTTGGCGATAGTGTGCGACGGCTGTGTGTGTGTGATGGTTGTCTTCCGCCGCGCGTCCAGCCTGCAAAAGGAGACCCACGGCTGCCGCCTTGTCACCGCTGAGGGCGGCGTGCCACGCCAGATCGGACAGTGTCGCAGGCGTGTTGAGAGCGGCTTGGGCGTTCTCGATTTGACGCCTGATGGCGGCGTGGAGATCGTGCTTGGCCCGTTGCGACAGTGTGGAATATGCAGTGTAGCGCAAGGCTTCGGAGCAGAACTGATAGGTCTCGCAGCTCTGTTGATCCATCGGGATCAGCATGCCATGGCCGACGAGTTGCGCCAATGCGGACCGTACCCTGGCCGGCGGCATTTCCAGCGCAACAGCGAGTTCCGCAATCGGGACGCGTTCGCTAAATGCGGATGCAACACGCGCGAAGGGAGCGAGGCAACCAAGACTTTCCATAAGCCATTGTGTCGCCGCGAGGGCGTCCTTTTCGGTTGTTCTCGCGACATTTGTGCAGGACGGTGCGGAGATTGGGCGGTGTATCCCGGATGGGCGCGTGGGATGGTTCCGGCTCAATACGAAAGGCTCCAAGCGGAGCGCGGACGATGCTTGCGCGCACTGTGCTGCGTCCGTTTCCGACCGCGCGATAACGATCACGGCAACACCCTGGCACGGCGCAACGCGCCTGACGAATTGCCAGAGGACCTTGGCGCACCGGCCGCCCGCCCGCCAACTGTTGTCGAGAACGACCAGAAGCCGGTTTGACTCGGACCATTTGATGATCGCTCCGACAACCCGCCTCAGCTTGTGTCGTGCCGTTTCGCCGTCCGACAGGTCGCTTGCAGCCGTGTGCACGAGTGCGTCATGACCTTTTGCGCTTGGGCCTGAGCCGTCTTGCATGCGCGCGCGCTTGGCCGCAGTCCCAGAAGCCGTCGCGCGCAAAAACGCGAACGCCAATGCACGGGTCAGCTGTCCGGGTTGATCGTCGTCGAAATTGTCCAGTGAGAGGTGCAACACGCGACTGCCGCAGCGTTCCGCCGCGCTGATGCAGTGGCGGACGACGTGGTGCTTATCGGAACCCGGCGGGCCGATGACCAACAGCGGCTGCGCCGTCTCGCCGGCCAGTTGTTGGCTGATTTGGCGCGCTCCGTGTGTTGCGTGCGTCGATAGAAACTCTGGTTCGCGGCTTTGCCCCGCATCTGTGTCGATATTGGTTGGATGTTGTGCCGTTGCAGCCCGGAGTTTGGGGCCGATGTTGATGTGTGACGGCGCCGAGGGTCTCACGCCGCTCAATGATCTGAAATGCTGCGACACGTCTTTTAGCTGCAGCGAGTCCGGCAGTAGCTCACACGCGACGTGAAGCTGCTCATTGCGGCTTAACACGCCCACGATCTGCTGTGCGGCGCGCAAGACATGTTGCGCAGCGGTCCGGCTGGCATAGTCGCGTGGCCAGGACGCAAGCACAACCGAACCGCCAGCCGTGATGACCCGGCCGTTTGCGAGCCGAATGATGGCTTCTGTTTCGCGCACGAAACTGACGCGCCGTGCCCGTATCGTCTCCGCAGTCCATGGCGAAAGTCGCGAAGACGGGCACGCCTGGGGCTCAATGCGTTGGATCTGCAGATACGCTACAGTGGCGGGTTCTCGCGGCGGGAAACGCTTGTCGATCCAGGCCGCGTCAAAGGCGAAGTCATCCTCGTGTGACATCATGGTGTGGGCGCCTTGGGGACATTGTCTGGACCCGGCGTGTGATTGGCAACGTTACATGGTTGGTTCATCTGCTCACAGATTAATGGTCCAAGTCTAAAGATTTCCCTTGTGACCAACAGCGCGGTGGGTTGAGCCGGGCTGTCTTCGTCACTGTGCTTGCGACGAAGTGAACCGGTCAGACGGCGTGCGCGTTTGCGCTAAGCGGTTAACCAGCGATGACATATCGGGAAAATCGACGGATTATGCTCGATGACATATTTTCTGTTTCGCGCGACGGATCTCGCTGATCGGTCCCGTTAACGACACTGTGTCAGTGTTTAGGGGACAGACCGTACAAGGGGCTGAAAGTGTGGTTTGCCTCGTTTCTATGGATCGCAGTGATAGCTTGTGACGCAAATGCTTAAGACGGATGCCGTTCCGACTGATAAGGCCGAAGGGCCAAAAAACGACAGCGCGTCCGTGACGCGACTGGAAAATGCGTCACGGGTGCACGGCAGCCCATCGGATGCGCGCACGGGTGATGCAGAGGTTGCCCGGTCTCGCACGCCGCTGCAGTGGATCGGCTTTGGACTGTTAACGGCCTTTAAGGTTGTTCTGCCTGTGGTTGTGTTGGCTGCGGCATACGCCGGCGCGCAATATCTCAGAGATACAAGGCCAAGTCCGCCGGCGCCAAACGTCGTGGAAGCGCGAGCACCAATACGCACAGTCGTGGCGAAAGTGCAGACAGTGCGACCAAAGCTCCGTCTTTATGGTGTCGCGGTGGCCGGTCGTCAGGTCGAAATGCGGTCATTGGTTGCTGGGCGCGTCGTTGAGACGGGCGAAGGCTTGAAGGACGGCGCCGTTGTCCCCGCCGGGGGGTTGCTGCTGCGGATCGATCCGTTCGACTATCGATCAGACATCAAGGAAACCGAAGCGCAGCTCGCAGAGGCGCGCGCAAAGCTGAGCGAGTTCGAGGCCGCTCTATCGGTCGAGGTCTCGAACCTGGCATTCGCGCGGGAACAGTTGAAACTTGCGATTGCTGATCTCGAGCGCGCCGAGGCTTTGTCCAAGCGCGGCAACCTGGCAGAACGGTCGCTTGATGATCGCCGGCTGATTGTCAGTCAGAGACGCCAGGCCGTGCGTCGTGACGAGAACAACGTCAAGGTTCAGCAGGCTCGCATCGATCAACAGAAGGCGCAAATCGCGCGGCTGGAGAACACGCTCGCGCGCAATCGTCAGCGTCTGACCGAAACCCGGCTCGTCTCGCCATTTGAGGCCTACGTGACCGATGTGGGTGCACAAGTCGGGCGCATGCTTGTCGCGAATGATCGCGTTGCGACACTGATTGATCGGAATTGGATTGATGTCTCTTTCACCCTGACGGATCGCCAATACGGGCGGCTGTTGTCTGAGCGCACGTCGCTGGTTGGGCGGACTGTGGATGTCCGTTGGGAGATCGGCAGAGAGCCCATTCGCTATACGGCCGCGGTTGAGCGCGTTGCCGCACGCGTCAGCTCAAACTCGGGCGGTGTCGACGTTTTTGCACGGATCAAGGATCCGACGGTGGGCGTGCCGCTCCGCCCCGGGGCATTCATGCGCGTGAGCCTGGACGACACTAAGTTTGAAGACGTCATCCGGGTTCCGGCAAGCGCGCTTTATGATGGCCGTCTCGTTTATGTCGTGGTCGATGGGCGCCTCGTTGAACAACAGGTAACGCCTGTCGGCGTCGATGACGCGTACGTGCTTCTCAAGGGCGCAATTGAACCTGGCGCCCGGATCATGGTCACAAGGTTGGCAGCCCCGGGCCCGGGTCTTGCCGTCAAGGAGCTTTGAGCCATGGCGCTCGATAGTGATCCAACAGCCAGCCGTCGATCTGGGCCGACGATAGGCGGCGGTATCGTCGCGCTGTTTGCGCGGCATCCGACGGCGCCCAACCTTTTGATGCTGGTCCTGATCCTTGCGGGATTGTTCAGCCTCACGCGGCTCAATCGCCAGTTCTTTCCGGACATCGTTATCCCAACGATTGTTGTCACGGTTGAGTGGCCGGGCGCGAGCGCTGAGGATGTCGAGCGCAATATTCTCGATGTGCTTGAGCCGGAGCTACGGTTTATCGACAACGTCGATGAGGTTGTGTCTTACGCACGCGAAGGCAGCGCATCGATCTCGCTATCGTTTCCGCCCAACGTGGACTTGCAAAAAGCCCAAGCCGACATCGAACAAGCCGTATCGACGGTCACGACGCTACCGGAGGACACGGAACGTCCGACAATCACGAGGGCGGCGTTTTTTGACAACGTCGGGAAGATTGCGCTGTCGGGACCGTTCGATGAGCGCATTCTCAAGTCCTACGCCAAGCGATTGCGTGATGGCTTGCTGGCTGCCGGCATTGATCGTGTTGTTCTGACAGGCGCGCGCGACGAAGAAATCTGGATACGGGTCCGCGAGGCCGATTTGCAGCGTCTTGGACTGACGCTTCGGGACGTCTCCGACAAGGTGCGTGAGAACTCACAGGATCAGCCCGCGGGGACATTGCGCGGCGGCTCGGAATTACAACTGCGGGCAAAGAGCGATCGCAGAACGGCTGAAGAGCTGGGCGCAATAGAACTTCGGTCGACGGATACCGGACAGAAAGTGTTCTTGCGCGACGTTGCCGATATTCGGGCGGCATCAGACCGTGACGATCTCATCACCAGCGTAAATGGTGTTCCGGCGGTACGTCTGGAGATTCAGCGCTCGTTGACAGCGGATACGCTGAAAACGATGCAGATCATGAATGCGTATATCGAGAAAGCGCGCGCGGAGTTGCCCAAATCCCTGAACATCGAAATCTACGATGTTTCCGGAAAACTCGTCGAACAGCGGCTGTCGATTCTCGTCAAGAACGGACTTCAAGGTCTGGTGTTGGTCCTGCTGGCACTCTTCGTTTTCTTGAACGCCCGGATCGCGTTCTGGACCGCTGCCGGCATTCCGATCGCCATGTTCGCGACATTGGCCGTGATGCTGGTGACCGGCCAGAGTATCAACATGGTCTCGATGTTCGGATTGATCATGATGCTTGGCATCGTGGTCGATGATGCCATTGTTGTTGGAGAGCAGGCTGCATCGCTGGAGGAGCGGGGTATGGTGCGCTCCGATGCAGCCGTCGCGGCCGGCGTGCAAATGACCGCGCCGGTGACAGCGGCGACCCTGACGACGCTGGCCGCGTTTGGTCCGATGCTGCTGATTGGCGATCGCATTGGGGACATCTTGGCGGCAATCCCCTACGTTGCGGCCGCAGCACTCCTTGCGTCGCTAATTGAGTGTTTTCTAATCCTGCCGGGCCACTTGCGCCATGGGCGGGCGCAGGTGACGCGGCCAAACGCGTTCCGGCGATCTTTCGATGCCGGCTTTCGGTTTTTCCGCGATCGCATGTTCGGTCCGCTGGTAGATTTAGCCTACGCATGGCGTTACACCACTGTGGCAATCCTGGTTGGTGGTTTCATGCTCGCGATCGGCCTTATGCAAGGCGATCGGGTGCGGTTTGTTTTCTTCCCAAACCTGCCACCGGAAAACCTGTCGGCTTTTGTTGTTTTTGCGCCGGGCCTTCCGCGTGAGCAGCAGCAGCCTGTCATCACCGCCGTTGAGGAGGCTCTCTTGCGGGCCGAACGCAAGTTGCTCGCGGCGCAGCCGAAGGCGCCGACCGCCGTCCCGGAAGCCGATGATGAAGCCGGGCGCGCAAGCGACAATGCCATCACGCGCTGGATTGTGCAGACGTGGAACCAACTTCGCCCGCCGTCGCTGCCGGAACGCGACGAGAAACTGGTCGACACCAGGATCGCCATTTTTGGCATTGCGGGGCGGACGCGTGGTGAAAACCTTGCCCAACTTGATGTGCAGTTGACGCCAAGTGAAGAACGCCTGACCTCGTCTCTCGATGTGCTGAGGGCCTGGCGGAAAGAGCTTCCCACGTTTGCTGGCGTTGAGAAAATCGTTGTGTTCGGCCGGCGCGGCGGACCGCCTGGGCGCGACGTTGATGTTCGGCTTGAAAACGCGCCCGTTGCGGTTCTCAAGGCTGCTGCCGAGGAGTTGAAGACGCGCTTGTCGTCCTATCCCGGCGTATCCGCAATCGAGGATGATTTGCCGTACGGCAAGCAAGAGATCGTCTTCGAACTCAATCCGCGCGGAACGGCGCTTGGCTTCACAGGTCAGTCCGTCGGGCGGCAGGTGCGGGACGCCTTTGAAGGCGCTATTGCCACCCGCTTCGCCCGCGGAGATGACGAGATCACCGTCCGGGTCATGCGGACGCAGGAAGCTGACGGCGTTGCGGCACTGCACAACTTCTACCTCACGACGCCCGGCGGAGATCGTGTGCCGCTGCTTGAGGTTGTGACGGTGAGAGAGCAGGGAACGTTCTCCGTCATTTTGCGCCGCGACGGTGTCCGCACGGTTTCAGTGACGGCGGACTTGGATACGGACATCGCGACAACTGAAGCGACAATCGAGCGGTTAGAGGCCGAAGTGATGCAAGCACTGGCCCGTAAGTATCAGCTCACGTATCAATATGGCGGTCGTGCAGAAGAAAGCCGGGACGCGTTCAAGGATCTGCAAATCGGCGCATTGCTCGCGCTGGCGATGATCTACATCATTCTTGGCTGGGTCTTTGCCAGCTACTGGCAGCCGCTTGCGGTGATGGCGATCGTCCCGTTCGGCTTCGTGGGAGCTGTTATCGGGCACTGGGTCATGGGCTACTCGATCACGATTATCTCAATGATCGGTCTCCTCGGTCTGAGTGGAATCCTGGTCAACGACTCGATCGTTCTGGTGACGCGATACAATCAACGTCGCGCTGAAGGTGAACCCTTGACGCAAGCCATCACCGGTGCGTCGCGGGACCGCCTTCGCGCCGTTGTCCTAACGTCGCTGACAACCATTGGTGGCCTGACGCCTCTGATGTTCGAGACTAGCCGGCAGGCCCAGTTCTTGATCCCGCTGGCCGTCACGATTGTTTTCGGACTGGCTGCGGCGACAATCCTCGTCCTCATCCTGGTGCCGTCTCTAATTGGGATCGGTTCGGATATTCGTAGGGCCGCAGGTTTGTTGGTCCGCTTGTATTTCCCGGGCCGGCAAGCCCGACCGGTTTCGACGTGATCGAGACAGCAGCGTAGCCGTCAGGCTGCGGTGATCTCCAGCTTTTCCAATAACGCAATCAGCATTTTTCCGCTTTCTCGACGATGTTGTTCGTGAATGCGGTAGGCGCTCTGTTGGTCTCGATCCCGGATCGCCTCGACCACGGCGCGGTGCGCTGCATTTGAGCGGACCGGCTTCGGTCGCAACTTCAGCGTCAGCTTGCGTACCCGATAGGCCTGATCAAAAATCTTTGACATGATGTCGATCAGGCGTTGATTGCCCGTTGCTGCGACGAGCGTGGTGTGGAACCGATCGTCTGCCTCTGCCCACGCCGCGAGATCATCAATGGCAAGTGCGCGGTCCATTTCAGCGACGGCTTCATCGAGTTTTGCCAATGTCGCCGTTTCGGCGCCGCGCTCAGCCACGATCTTTGCCGCGTGGGCCTCGAGGCCGGTGAGAACCTCGTAGATTTCGCGCATACCGCTCACGGATACGGGTAAGACGCGCATGCCGTGGCGTGGGCGGATTTCTATCAGGCCTTCAGATTGTAGCCGGATCAATGCTTCGCGGATAGGCGTGCGACTGACGCCGATCCGGTCGCCGAGTTCCTCTTGCAGAACAAAACCGCCGGGCAGCAGTTCGCCTTCGAGAATCATGTGCTTGAGCCGGTCATAAACACGATCGGTCTGAGCGCGTTTTCCAGACGAAGGACGTGCAGGCGTTTCCATATCCAGATCGGCTGTATCGGTCATAAGCTTATACGTCTGCCGGTTGCTTGCGACTCGTAGACCGCCTCCTCAATACTAATATTCCTAAGGTAGTCTTCTGCCAAGTTCTCATAGTCTTTTCGGTTGAGGCGGTTCGCAATAACCGAACGTTGTAGTTCATAGACGCAGTCGCCTCCGAATGCATGGTCGTGCCATGTGTAGGCGACCGGATGTTCGTCATATTCGCCCATTTTACGCAAGAACAGGTTGGCATCGCCGTCCATGCGAAGAGATCCGCCGCTCCCCTCGATCAACAACTCGCCCATGGTCAATCGATGGTTTTTGGCCTTGTGATCCACGAGGCGGTTGCCATCGAAAAGGCCCCGCGCGCCGGATTTGAACTCGAACAATATGATCCCGGCGTCTTCCCCGGCAATGACCGGGTTCAGTTTTCGCAGTGCAGCAGTGACGGATTCGATTTCTCCGAAAAGAAAGCGAAACGTATCAATCAGGTGAATGGCCGTTTCGTGGACGAGAAAGCGCGGCATGGCTTGAAAGTAGGGCTGGCGCGCGAGATAGGCGTCGGGGCCCTGACCATCTCCGGGCCGAAGCCGAAACGTAATCTGATATGGCGTTCCAAGTGCGCCGGACGCCAGGATTTTGCGCGCTTCACGATACCAGGGCTGAAACCGGAAGTTCTCGTGAATGACAACGGAAATACCGGCCGACCGTGCAATATGCGTTGCCTCTTCCGCCTCGGATATTGTCGGGCAATAGGGCTTTTGGCAGATCACGTCGACGCCGTGACGCGCCGCGATTTTAATCGCGTCGAGATGGGTTTCCGGTGGCGTGATAATGTCGAGGATGTCAGGCTTGGTATTCGCCAACATGTCGTCGACATCGGCAAATGCAGCCGGAATACTGTACTTTGCAGCGCACTCTTCGGCTTTGGCGATTGTGCGATTTGCGCAGCCGACAAGGGCGACTTCGGGGATCCGTGTCCAAGCCTCATATTGAAACTGTGCGAAGTATCCAGCACCTGCAACCGCGACCTTAACCTGTTCTGACATCGTGAGGCTCATCCGTTTAACGCGTCGGGATTGATGTCGTCGATTGCGCGCAAGACGGCCGCGGTGATCGCGTCGGTCCCGTCGCTCCCTCCAAGTTCCACGGAGCGGAGGTTGTCTCGCCGATAGGCTTGTCCGACGGCGGCTTCGATGAGTGCTCCACCTTGGCGCGCAGACGTGCTGCCTCGCGTATCCGCCAGCCAGTCTAGCATCATTGCTGCCGACAAGAACATGGCAGTGGGATTGGCCTTGCCCTGGCCGACGATGTCCGGTGCCGTCCCATGGCAAGGCTGGAAAACGGCGTGCGTGTCCCCAATATCAGCCGATGGCGCCATGCCCATCCCGCCGATGAGCCCGGCACCAAGGTCCGAGAGGATGTCGCCAAACATGTTTTCGGTGACCATCACGTCAAATGTCCACGGTCGTCGAACCATATCGAGCGCGGTTGCGTCGACATAGGCGTACGTCGGTTCAATGTCAGGGAAGTTCTTAGCCCGCTCGGCAAAAATCTGTCTTTGGAAAGCGAACGCAGAAAAGACGTTGGCCTTATCGACCAGCGTCAGACGTCCGGGACCGCCCTTAGCCTTGCGCTGTTGCGCCAGCCGGAAGCTGAAGTCAAACAGCTTTTCGCTGACTTTGCGTGTAACGACCAGGGTTTCGGTCGCGGCTTCGTCATTCACGATCGTTCCTTTGCCCTTCGAGGCAAACAGGCCCTCGGTGGACTCGCGCACGAGTACGAAGTCCAGCGCGGCTGCGCGCGGGTCGCTGAGGACAGGCGGCAATCCTGGCAAAGACTTCACGGGCCGGACCCCGGCATACAAGCCGAGTTCCATACGTAGCGTAATTTGCGGTGCGATTTCTGTGCCGTCAGGATAGCGGATGTGCGGAAGCCCCATGGCGGCCAAGAGGATGGCATCGGCGTTGCGACAGCTTGCGAGGGTTTCATTT
The DNA here is from genome assembly GCA_039186015.1 of Pseudomonadota bacterium. Taxonomy (GTDB): domain Bacteria; phylum Pseudomonadota; class Alphaproteobacteria; order Rhizobiales; family Hyphomicrobiaceae; genus JBCBWG01. The sequence goes on along the minus strand of JBCDAH010000037.1, from coordinate 7,099 downwards.
GGGAGCGCGTCACCCGTATCGCGATAATGGCCTGCGCCGGCCGCGCACTCATCCATTGTCAGCGAAAAGCCGCCGACTTTGGCTTCAACCGCTTGCAGGAGCTGCCGGCACGGCGCCATAACCTCCGAGCCGATCCCATCGCCGGGGAGGGTGGTGATTTGAAATGTGTTGGTGCGGTCTGCCATCATGCGCTCCGGCCGTTCATTCGCGTGACATGACACTATGCCGCATTAATGTATCCGTCAATGGATACGTTGATTTTGATCGAGATTGATGGCCGAACATCTCATTATCATGTTGTTTTCAAATGCTTTTCTGTCCGTTATCGGTTTTGCGTTGCGGCTGCAATTGCGGTTTCTGGTATCCCGGCTTGTGTCTGGACACGGTCCCGCCGTCGCGACGTCATGATGCGACGGCTCAGCAGGATGACCGGGCCGAGACCGACGGCAACGAGGATGAGCGCCGGCGTGGCCGCTTGCGCCAGACGTTCATCGGACGCCAATCGGTACGTTTGAATCGCGAGCGTATCGAAATTGAACGGTCGCATGATCAATGTCGCCGGTAGCTCCTTCATGACGTCCACGAAAACCATTAAGAGTGCAGTCAATAGCGCCGGACGGAGCAGCGGCAGGTGCACGCGGCGTAGCATGGTCGCTTGTGTTTCGCCGAGTGACCGTGCGGCAGCGTCCATTGTCGCTGGAATGCGTGCCAATCCGGCTTCAACGCCGCCGAGTGCGACAGCGAGGAATCTGATCACGTACGCCATCACGAGCGCTGTGATCGTTCCCGTGAGAATGAGGCCGGTTGATATGCCGAACGCAGATCGCATGGCGGCGTCGAGCGCGTTGTCGAATGCCGCGAACGGAATGAGTATCGCCACTGCAATGATTGAGCCCGGAACCGCATATCCGAGGTTGCCGATACGGACCGCCGCGGTGCTGATACGCCCGGGGTCAAGACGAGCCGCGTAGGTGAAGAAGATCGCGACTGAAACGGTCACGACCGCTGCTGTCCCCGCCAGTATGATCGAATTTGTCGATAGCGTCACGTAGCGCGACCAGGGCGGGCCCTCATCAGTGATCCAGGCGAGGTTCGCCAGCACGAGCAGCGGAATCACAAAACCAAGCAGAACGGGCAGAGTGCAGACACCGGCTGCGAGCCAGCCGAGTGCCGGAGACAGTCGATAGGCCGGCAGCGCGCGTAGCCGTCGGCTGTTGTGGTAGCGGGCGCTCCGTCGAGTCAGGCGTTCGATCACAATAACGGTCAGGACAACGCCGAGCAGCATGGTCGAGAGCTGCGCTGCAGCAACGCTGTCGTCCATTGACAGCCAGGCGCGGTAGATCCCGGTTGTAAATGTACGGACCGCGAAGTGCGCAACCGTTCCAAAGTCGGCGAGCGTTTCCATTAGCGCCAATGTCACGCCGCCAACGACGGCCGGACGTGCCAGCGGTAGCGATATGTATGCAAATGTCTGGACTGGACCGTAACCCAGACTCCGCGAGACTTCGGTATAACAGGTCGACTGTTCGAGAAACGCCGTGCGAGCGAGAAGATACACATACGGGTAGAGCACAAAAATGAACATAATCGCCGCGCCGCCCAGCGACCGGATTTCCGGAAACCAGTAATCGCGCGGCCCCCAACCTGTAAGCTCGCGTAAAGACGACTGGACCAGACCCGGATGCGAAAGCAGGTCCGTGTAAGCATAGGCTAGGATGTATGCAGGAATGGCGAGCGGAACAATCAGAGCCCACTCGAAGAAGCGGCGCCCTGGGAACTCGCACATGGCAACAAGCCATGCTGTTGACGTGCCCACAACTGTCACGCCAAAGCCAACGAACACGACGAGCAAGAGAGTGTTAGTCGCGAACTCGAGAAGAACGGTCCGCGCCATATGCGCAATGGTGCCGTTGTCGGTGGCAAACACCGAGGCTGTCAGCGCCAGCAGCGGCATAAAAAGCAAAACGGCGAATGCAAGAGCGAACGTCGCCAATCGATGCGACTTGATCGGAACGAGGACGTAACGGTGCACGCACTGTGTGAAGCTGGCGATCACGAATACGGTCTTGTTTCGGGGAACATTCGGAGTGTCTCGCCGAAAGTACGAGACGGCTTGCCGAGCCTAGTGGCCCGACAAGCCGTCGGTATTGTCACGGTACTCGCGACTTCGGTCGACGCGTACGCGATTATTTATAACCAACTTCGTCGTAGATTTTCTGAGCTTCAGCTTGGTTTTCACCGTACTTTACGAGCGCAATCTTATCAGCCTTAAACTCGCCGAGTTTCTGCACGCTCGAGCTCTTTGAGACGCCAGCGACAACTGGATATTCATCATTGCCGGCTGAGAAGTACTCTTGTGCCTGCTTACCCGCCAAGTACTCAAGGAACTTGATAGCATTCGCCTTGTTCGGCGCGTTTTTGAGGACACCTGCGCCCGAGATATTGACATGGGTCCCTGTCGTACCCTGGTTCGGGAACACCACGCCAATGTTATCGGTTTTGCCGCTAAGATCGCGAACGTCCTTCCTCAAAGCGCGCGCGAAGTAGTACGTGTTGGAGACCACGATTGCGCACTCGCCAGACGCGATTGCCCGGAGCTGATCCGTATCGCCACCTTTTGGATCGCGAGCACGATTTTCCCAGAGGCCCTTCGCCCATGCCTTGGCTTTGTCTGCGCCCTTGTGCTCGATAATCGATGCCAGCAGCGACAGCATATAGATGTTGGAACCTGAGCGCGTGCAGACAAGTCCCTTGTACTTGGGATCAGCAAGGTCGGCATAGTTCTTCGGTGGCTCTTTCACGCGTGTCTTGTCATAGAAGATCACACGGGCGCGGGTGGAGAACCCGAACCAATGACCGTTTGGATGCCGAAGATTGGCAGGAATGGCGTCTGACAATGCCTTGGACTCTGTTGGCGTGAACAGGCCATCCTTGTCAGCTGCCCATAGGCGCCCGGCGTCAACAGTGATCAGCACGTCAGCGGGGCTGTTCGCGCCTTCCGATTTGATACGCTTGATCAGCGCACTCGCACCGGCTTCGATCCGGTTGATTTTGATGCCCGTGGCCTTCGTGAAGTCACTGTACAGGCGCTCATCTGTATCGTAGTGGCGCGAGGAATAAACGTTGATTTCTCCGCTCGCGGCTGCGGGTGGCACCAGTGCGACGGCCGTAATCGTGGCCATAGCAGTAGTCGTCGCAGCGAGTGATAGCAGACCGTTCAAGGCGCGTCGCATCATCTCTTCTCCTACGTGCTGGTTGACTAAAGAGGTTGCGTGGTCGCATGCGTGCATACAGCTGCGACCGAGGTTCTTCTATAATTAAGGAATATGTCGGTCAACAAATGGCGCGTGACATTTATTCGGACTTTGTGTCGCTTAGTTATAGGTGTTGACTTTAGCGTTGCTCGCCCCACCTAAGGCTGTTGGCCGTTTTGTACTGTCTGCTTGCCGGTTTTGGATGTGATCATGGGCTGCCTGTCATCTGAAGACGCATTCTCTGCCTTGCAGAATACATATGCGGCGCTGCCAGACCGGTTCTATGCCAAGCTGGCGCCGACGCCAGTTGTCGCGCCAAAGCTGATCAAGCTGAATGTAGAGCTGGCAGACCTGTTGGGGCTGGATGCCAACGCCCTGGCTTCCGAGCCGTGCGTCGCTGTCCTCGCCGGCAACCGGATACCCGACAGTCTTACACCGCTCGCCATGGCTTATGCCGGCCACCAGTTCGGTGGCTTCGTGCCACAACTCGGCGACGGCCGCGCAATTCTGTTGGGAGACGTCGTCGGGCGGGACGGCGTGCGCAGGGACATCCAGCTCAAAGGTTCGGGGCCGACCCCGTTTTCGAGGATGGGTGACGGCCGCGCTGCCGTTGGGCCGGTGCTGCGTGAGTACATCGTGAGCGAAGCGATGGCCGCGTTGGGGATCCCGACAACCCGTGCGCTTGCTGCTGTGGCAACCGGTGAGTCTGTCTTCCGGGAAACACCGTTACCAGGTGCGGTTCTGACTCGGGTCGCGCAGAGCCATTTGCGAGTTGGCACGTTCCAGTATTTTGCCGCGCGGCAGGATCTGGACGGGCTACGTCAATTGGCCGACTACGCGATTAATCGCCACGATCCAGACGCGCGTTCTGCCGACAATCCCTACGGCGCATTCCTGGATGGCGTCGTGCGGCGCCAAGCTGACTTGATCGCCCGCTGGCTGAACGTCGGCTTCATTCACGGTGTGATGAACACAGACAACACGTCCATTGCCGGCGAGACGATCGACTATGGGCCGTGCGCGTTCATGGATACCTATGACCCCGAAACCGTCTACAGTTCGATCGATGTGCAAGGGCGATACGCTTACGGCAATCAACCGAACATCGCTCAATGGAACCTCGCGTGCCTTGCGCACGCCCTGTTGCCGTTGCTCGGTGAGACCGAGGCCGAAGGTGTCGACCAGGCAAAGACCTCGATTGGCGCATTTCCAGAGGAGTTCGAGACGGCATGGCAGACCGGCTTGCGGCGCAAAATCGGATTGGCGGCGGAGCGCGACGGTGACCGCGATCTTACTGACGGACTTTTGTCTGCAATGATCGATGGGCAGGCGGACTTCACGTTGACATTCCGGCGGTTGGCCGGCGCGCTCGATGCAGACGAAGACGGTGTTGCAGAACTCCGCAATACCTTTTCAGATCAGCGGGCAATCGATGCCTGGTTGCCGCGTTGGCGGGCACGGCTTGCGCTCGAAGCTTCCCCATTGTCTGCCAGCCGTGACATGATGCTGGATGTGAACCCGATCTACATCCCTAGAAACCACCGCGTGGACGCAGCGCTTACGGCCGCTATGAGCGGCGATTTCAACCCGTTCGAGGACCTCGTGGACGTCTTGAAAAATCCCTATCGCGTGCAGCGTGGCCGAGACGCGTATACGCGCCCGCCGCAGTCGCACGAAGTCGTGCAACAAACGTTCTGTGGTACGTGAGGCGTGTGGCACATGACGTCTGTGGCACGTAACGCGCTGCGCCGAGGAGAGCACAATGCCCGTTGCCATGGACTATCAACCGGACGCACCTGCAGCACTGTCCGGCATTCGGGTTCTTGATCTCTCCAGGCTTGTTGCAGGCAATGCCGTATCTCATGTTCTCGCGGATCACGGTGCCGAGGTCATCAAGGTCGAGCGGCCCGGCGTTGGGGACGATTTGAGGAACTGGAAAACCCGCGGTGTCAGCACGCATTGGAAAGTCTATTGCCGCAACAAGAAGAGTATCACGCTGGACTTGCGCAAGCCGGACGGGCGTGACCTGTTGTGTCAGTTGGTGCGCAGCGCCGATGTCGTGATTGAGAACTTCAAGCCCGGCACCTTGGAGGCTTGGGGACTGGGTCCGGACGTGCTCCAGGCCCATAACCGCAATCTTGTTATTGTTCGGGTTTCAGGTTGGGGACAAACGGGCGCCTTCGCACACAAACCCGGGTTCGGCAGCCTCGTTGAAGCCATGTCCGGTTTTGCGAGCATGAACGGATTTGCCGACCGGCCGCCGGTTTTGCCCCCGTTGGCATTGGCGGACATGATCGCCGGTCTCTACGGTGCCTTTTCCATCATGGTTGCCATTCGGGCCATCGAGCAGGGTGACGCGGCCGGCCAGGTTATCGATCTGGCGCTGTTCGACCCGATACATGCCATTCTTGGTCCGATCGCAGCCCAGTACAGGCTTCAGGGGAGTGTTCCCGACCGTGTTGGATCGCGCTCCGGTCAAACCGCGCCGCGAAACGTTTATGCGACGCGGGATGGCCGCTTCGTTGCCCTGTCAGCGTCCATGCAGGCCATGGCAGAGCGGTTCTTTCGTGCAATCGGCCGTCCTGAGCTGGTTGAAGATCCCCGGTTCGCGACGAATAGTGATCGTGTTGCCAATAATGACATCCTTGATCCGATCGTCGCGGCATTTATGGCGGAGCACACGCAGGCGGAGCTGCTTGAGATCTTCGAACAGGCCGATGTCACGGTCGGGCCCGTGGCCGACATCGCGCAGCTGATGGATCATCCCTATATAACCGATCGCGCGGTCCTTGTTGATGTTCCCGACGGCGAGATGGACCGCTTGCCCATGCACAACGTCATCCCGCGCATGTCGGAGACACCGGCAGCGATCCGAACGCCGGCCCCGGACCTCGGTCAGCACAACGCTGAGATTTATGGGGAGGTTGGCTTGGACCCTGGGGCAATTGCAGCGCTCGCTACGGACGGTGTCATCTGATGCGTGCTATGAGGTCAGATCGCTTTCGACAATGAGTTGCACTGAGTTTGCCGAAAAGACTGATGTGGCGGCTTGGATGGGTTCACCATCGGCATCGACATTCAGGGACTCAACCACCAGTACGCTCGCCCCACGGTCAAGCTGCAGCATTGCGCGCTCTTTCGCCGTTGCGATGCGTGCGCTGATCCGAGTCGTCTTGCGGCGATAGTTACGGATGCCGAGAAACTCCAGGGCCTTGGTTACGGATCCGAGGCGGTCGAGGGCCTTGGGTATCCGCTCGAATCGGTCCGCCGGCAACCAGGCAAAGGACCAACAAACCGGAAGGTCGTTGGCGAACCTTAGGAGTTCGACCTGGATCACTTCCGCTTTTTCGGCAATGGCAAGCCACTCCGCCATCTCTGGCGGTGCGGTCGTGTTCTGCGTTGAGAGAATCTTGCCGCCGGGCTGGCGACCGGCTGCGGTAATGTTCTCGGAAAAGCGCGTTAAGCGCTGGATCGGGTACTCGATGCGTGCATCGGTGACGAATGTTCCGCGGCGCGGCGCGGCTTGGATCAATCCGCGGCGTGCAAGCTCGCTCAGAGCGCGCCTGAGTGTGTGGCGATTGACGCCGTAGGACTCCGCCAACTGCGTTTCAGTTGGCAGTCGGCTGCCTGCCTTATGCTGCCCCGAGCGAATGCGTGCGGAGATGTCTTCGGCGATCTGTCGCCAAACCGCAATGCCTTCTCCACGAGACAGCGCGCCCTCGCCCTCCTGGCGGTTGCTCTGTTGACGCCGCTTCGGTGCCGGTTTCTTTGTGGGCCGGGTCGGGGAGTTTCTTTTCTTTAAGAGCCGCTTCTTCGGGCTTTTACTCATTTCACTTGCGTTCTAT
>JBCDAH010000036.1:0-35534 GCA_039186015.1 Pseudomonadota bacterium | reverse complement strand
GAATGCAGCTCTTGCCCGCGTTCAATTGCGCCACGCGGTTCTCGTCGATATCGAAGCCAATGACATTGAATGATCGACCGACGGCCGCGAGCATCAACGGAATGCCAACGTAGCCCAAGCCTATAACGCCAATGCGGCACGTACGATCGGCAATCTTGTCGACGATTTCGCGTCGCAGTTTATTCATTGCAATATCTCACCCCAAGGGATCCGGTCAGCAGATCGCAACCGGAACAGAATATCCGCCAACGCACGAATGACGCTTGTCTTTCTCTGGTCGGCGAGCCGCAACATCTCGATTGCCGTCTGGCGGGCCAAGTCGAACGGCCAGACGCACTTATGACGCGTTCCGAACCGTCACCTCACGTCCGGATACTGATTGTTCTTCCGTCGTCGTATTTCTGTTGTCGCTCTTCTATCGTCGTTGTGCTGGCTGTGAGCAAACCATCGGGACACGCTCACAACCACATGTCTGAGTTCCGAACATATCAAAGGCCTGCACGGCGTTAGAGTCGCCATGACGGAGTTTTCAACACTTACATCAAAAGTGTTCTCTGAACCGAGCATAAGTGGCTGAAACTCAGCAGATATTGGCGAACCCGCACCGTGGAAAGCTGCCGCTATTTGCGCCGGTCGGACATGCACTTGTGACTGTTCGGAGACGTTTCCGGCGAATCGCGCATCGGGTCTCGATGGCGTTTGTCGGCACAATCACGAACGCCCGCTCCGCGAACCGGCGGCGTACCGACCTTGTTCGGAATGCCTCACGAGGCGACGCTGCACAAAATTTGAGCGATGTTTGATCTTGCATGCGATCGCAGATCTGGCGTCATTGTTGTCGGTTGGCGTTTGCGCGACCGCACATTGTTCATGCCCGAGATTGAATCATCGTGACCTCGCCAAGTTCCAAGCTCCTCGCAACCACGGACGTGACCAAGTTCTTCGGGTCGTTTTGTGCAAACGATCGGATCAGCCTGGACGTGGACGCCGGCGAGATTCACGCGCTGCTGGGCGAGAACGGCGCCGGCAAGTCGACGTTCGTCAAGGCGCTCTATGGTCTCGTTCGGCCGGATAGCGGGACCATTACGTGGAAGGGCGAACGGGTCGAGATCACCTCGCCGGCCCGGGCCCGAGAGCTCGGCATTGGCATGGTGTTTCAGCACTTCGCGTTGTTTGATTCGCTGAACGTGGCTGAGAACATCGCGCTGGCGTTGCCTCAAGACGTTGCGGTTTCGGATGTCGTTGCGCGCTTGGATGAGATCACTGCGCGCTACGGGCTGGCCCTTAACGCGGAAGCGGCGGTCGGTGATCTCTCGGCCGGCGAACGTCAACGCATCGAGATTGTGCGGTGCTTGATGCAGTCTCCGACCTTGATCATTCTCGATGAACCGACGAGCGTGCTGACACCTCAAGAAGCTGACCAGCTGTTCGTCACACTGCGGCAGCTGGTGAACGAAGGTCGTTCGATCATCTATATCTCTCATAAGCTGGAGGAGGTTCAGCGCCTGTGTGATCGCGCAACGATTCTGCGACATGGGCGCGTTGTTGCAAACTGCGATCCGCGAACAACGGAGAAGGGTGAACTGGCGCGGCTGATGGTCGGCGATCTCGTACATGCCGCACGACCATCCGGCAGTGCAGCGGCGGACGGTATCGCGTTGTCGGTGCGGGCGTTATCGATGTCCGCGCCATCGTTGTTCGGCGTTGACTTGCAGGACATCAGCCTTGACGTCCGCCCCGGCCAGATTTGTGCAATCGCCGGTATTGCCGGGAACGGGCAATCCGAACTGTTCGAAGCGCTGTCCGGCGAGCGGCTGAGCAACGATCCGGCGGCGATCACGCTACTTGGTCAGCCTGTTGGGCATCTCGGTATCGCGGAGCGGCGTCAGCTCGGCGCCGATTTTGTATCGGACGAGCGTCTTGGGCATGCCACTGCGCCGGACATGTCACTGAGCGACAATGTCCTGGTCACGCGGGCGCGGACCGACACCGACTTGATGCGTAGCGGCGTCTTGAAGCTGGAACGCGCCCGCAGCTTGAGTCAGCGCATTCAGGACTCGTTTGACGTTCGCAGTGGTGCGGTTGATCCGCCGGCCAATGCCCTGTCCGGCGGCAATCTACAGAAATTCGTGATCGGAAGGGCTGTTGACCGACACCCCAGGGTTCTGGTCGTCAATCAGCCGACCTGGGGCGTTGATGCCGGCGCCGCGGCACGAATCCGGAAAACGCTTGTCTCTCTGGCGGAGGGCGGCTCGGCGATTGTCGTGATCAGTCAGGATCTCGATGAGATCTTCGAAATTGCAGATTCGATTGCCGTGATTGCCAGGGGCCGGCTAACAGCTCTTTACCCGGCCGATCAGATGTCGGCCGAGGAAATCGGTCTTTGGATGTCCGACGCAGAAGCGGGGGCTTCGCAACGCGCCAACTCGACATTCCAGACTGCCGGCGTGGGACTTGATAATAATGATTAGGCTGGAAGCACGACCGAGGCCATCCTGGTGGGCAGCGCTTGCCTCGCCGGTCATTGCGCTCGTGCTTACGCTCTTGACCGGCTGCCTATTGCTTCTGGCCTTCGGAAAGGACCCGATCAAAGGCCTTTACTACCTCTTCATCGATCCGATCACGGTGTGGTGGTCGCTTGAAGAGGTTTTGGTGAAGGCGACGCCGCTCGCGCTCATTGCAGCGGGCTTATCGGTTTGCTTCAGAGCTAACGTTTGGAACATTGGCGCAGAGGGCCAGTTCATTGTCGGCGCGATTGCCGGGTCCGCCCTCCCTGTCGTGCTGCCTGAGGTGCAAGGGCCGCACGTCCTGCCGCTGATGTTGCTATGCGGCACGCTCGGCGGTGCCCTCTTTGCGCTTATCCCAGCACTTTTGCGCGTGCGGTTCGGAGCGAACGAAATCCTTGTGAGCTTGATGCTCGTTTATGTGGCCGAGCTGTTCTTGGACTGGTTGGTGCGCGGCCCCTGGCGAAATCCGGCCGGATTCAACTTTCCGGAGACCCGCCAGTTCCACGAATGGGCGACAATGCCCATAGTCGGTGACAGCCGCTTGAACATCGGTATTTTCATTGCGATCGCCTGCTGCGCCGTTCTGGCGTTCGTGCTCAGCCGCACCTACTTCGGATTTGGTGTTCGGCTCAGCGGCACGGCGCCACGTGCTGCGCGTTTTGCAGGAATCAGTCGCAACCGCACCATACTGCTCGTGATGGCGCTGTCGGGAGGCCTGGCCGGGCTGGCCGGCATCATGGAAGTGGCCGGGCCGATTGGGCAGCTGCGTATTCAGATTTCACCGGGATACGGCTTTACTGCGATTATTGTCGCCTTCCTGGCGCGACTGAACCCTGTCGGAGCGATCGCGGCTGCTTTTGTGCTGTCCGTAACATACATCGGCGGCGAGGCGGCCCAAATCGCGATCGGCATTTCCGACAAAATTACGCGTGTCTTCCAAGGCGCCTTGCTGTTCTTCGTTCTGGGCAGCGACGTTCTCATTCGCTATCGCATCACGTGGACACGCCGGACGCCTGTTATTCAGACGCCTGAGCCTGCAGCCGTCGAAAGGACTTCAACGTAATGTCGACGGATATCGTACTGGCTATTGCGCTGACCGTGATGACCGCGTCGACCCCGCTTCTCCTTGCGGCGATTGGAGAACTGGTCGTGGAGCGTTCGGGCGTTCTGAACCTCGGCGTCGAAGGCATGATGATTGTCGGCGCCGCCGCCGGGTTTGCCGGGGCCCAGCTGACCGGATCGGCCTATGGCGGTGTCGCGTTTGCTGCTGTCGCCGGCGCCGGTCTTTCGCTTGTGTTCGCAGTATTCGTGCTGCTGCTGGCAACCAACCAATATGCGACCGGTCTCGCAACAACGCTTTTGGGCATCGGGATCGCAGGGCTTGTCGGACAAGGCTACGTCGGGCAGCCGGGCATCAAGCTGGAACAGGTTCCGATACCACTGCTTTCGGATTTGCCGGTGATCGGCCCACTGCTGTTTCAGCACGATGTCTTGTTCTATCTTTCACTTGCGCTGGTCGTGTGTGTGTCCTTCGTCCTTTTCCGAACGCGGCTGGGACTGACGATCCGCGCCGTCGGGGACAATCACGATTCTGCGCACGCAATCGGTTACAACGTCGTTGCCATTCGCTTTGCAACGATTGCTTTCGGCGGCATTTGCGCAGGTTTGGCCGGCGGATACCTGTCGCTGGTCTACACGCCGCAGTGGGTCGAAGGGATGTCAGCAGGGCGCGGGTGGATCGCCGTCGCGCTTGTCGTTTTTGCCGCATGGCGCCCCCTGCGCTGCCTCGCTGGCGCCTACCTGTTCGGGACCGTTCTGATCCTGCAGTTCCACGCCCAAGCCGCCGGTGTGCCGATCCCATCACAGTTTTTGTCGGCGCTGCCCTATCTGGCAACCATGATTGTCCTGGTCATCGTATCCGCGAACAGGTTGTCGCGACACAGCGCGGCGCCGGCGTGTCTTGGCCAGGCCTTCGTACCGTCAAAGTGATGTGACGGTGCCAAAACACAGGTTCCAACCCCGTCAGGTAAGGAGATACAGAGACATGGTTTTGAAACGCAGTTCGGTCGCCGTTTTCACGAGACGGGCCTGGTGCGGCGGCGCCCTGGCCCTGGCGGCGCTGATGCCGCTGTCGGCCGGCGCACACGCGCAGGCCCTGGACAAGGTCAAGGCGTGCTTTGTCTATGTCGGACCGGTCGGTGATTTCGGATGGTCCTACCAGCACGACGAAGGCCGGAAGGCCGTCGAAGCCGCGCTCGGCGACAAAGTCGAAACGGCCTTCCTCGAAAGCGTCAAAGAAGGTGCAGATGCGGAACGTGCGATCGAGCGATTTGCGCGGTCCGGGTGCAACATCATCTTTACGACGTCGTTCGGCTACATGGACCCAACCAACAAGGTTGCGGCGAAGTATCCGAAGGTGAAGTTCGAGCATGCGACCGGATACAAGCGGCTGCATCCGAACGTGTCGACCTACGACAGCCGGTTCTATGAAGGTCGCTATGTGCTTGGTCAGATTGCCGCGCTCGTCTCAAAGACGGGCGTCGCCGGTTACATCGCATCCTTTCCGATCCCGGAAGTTGTCCAGGGCATCAACTCGTTCATCCTCGGGGCGCAATCGATCAATCCGGACTTCAAGCTGAAGGTGGTGTGGGTGAACACGTGGTTTGATCCCGGTAAGGAAGCCGACGCTGCGAAGTCCCTCATCGACCAGGGTGTTGACTTGCTCACCCAGCACACGGACTCAACGGCGCCGATGCAGGTGGCCGCGGAGCGCGGCCTGAAGGCATTCGGTCAAGCGTCCAATATGATCAAGTTCGGGCCAAAGACGCAGCTGACGTCCATTATCGACGACTGGGCTCCGTACTATGTTGAGCGCGTCAAGGCGGTCCTGGCGGGCACCTGGAAGCAGCAGGCAACCTGGAACGGTATGGATTCCGGTCACGTCGTAATGGCACCATTTACGAATATGCCGGACGATGTGAAGAAAAAGGCCGAGGCAACGACAGCCGCGATCAAGTCCAAGACGTTCCACCCGTTCACGGGGCCGATCACCAAGCAGGATGGCACCGTGTGGCTGAAGGCCGGTGAAGTCGCAACCGACAAGGATCTGTCCAGCATGAACTTCTACGTCAAAGGGGTTGATGACACACTGCCGAAGTAATCGGCAGCGCTGTCAAAGCAATCCCGAGAAACATGCGGCTGTCGTGAGATCTGACCTCACGGCAGCCGCAGACGCATGTATGACTAACGTCCTCAGCCACGGACACGATGACTTTGGCCAGGGGAGACCAATGTGTCTGGATCTATTCCACAACTGACAGCGCGAGAAGACGCAACGCCTTACCTTGTCGACGTCGCAATGGCGCGAGCACCGGCGGACTGCGTGGTCAAGCATGCACGCTGGGTCAACGTTCACTCAGGCGAAGTGCTGCCCGACACGACGATCGCGATTGCCTCGGGGCGCTTCGCGTCAGTTGGCGACGACATCGAGCCGCGCATCGGGCCAGACACCGTCGTCATCGACGCCGAAGGCCGGTTTGTGGTGCCAGGCCTGTGTGACGCACACATGCACGTTGAAAGCGGCATGGTGACGATCACGGAATTCGCGCGCGCAGTGCTGCCGTACGGTACGACCAGCATGTTCATTGATCCGCACGAAATCGCGAACGTGCTCGGCCTTCCCGGTGTGCGGCTGATGCATGATGAGGCCCTCACTGCCCCAAGTAACGTGTTCGTCCAGGTGCCAAGCTGCGTGCCGTCAGCTCCAGGTCTGGAGCACGCCGGTGCCGTCTTCGGGCCCGATGAAATTGCCGAGGCCATGACATGGCCCGGCGTGATCGGCCTTGGCGAAGTTATGAATTTTCCCGGTGTCGCGGCCGGGGACGCACGCATGATGGGCGAGATCGCCGCGGCGATGCGGGCCGGAAAGACCGTTGGCGGCCATTATGCATCGCGCGACCTGGGGACGGCTTTTCACGGCTATGTCGCCGGCGGAGCAGCAGACGATCACGAAGGCACGCAAGCCGAAGATGCAATCGCGCGGGTCCGCCAGGGTATGCGCGCCATGCTGCGGTTGGGCTCTGCGTGGTACGATGTGGCCGAGCAGATTCGCGCCGTGACGGAGCGGGGCATCGACCCGCGGTATATCATTCTCTGCACCGACGACTGCCATTCCGGGACGCTGGTCAACGAAGGCCATATGGACCGCGTCGTTCGTCACGCGATTTCGCAAGGCGTCGCACCGATTGCCGCCATCCGCATGGCGACACTCAACACGGCCGAACACTTCGGCCTCGAACGCGAACTCGGGTCAATCACCCCCGGACGGCGCGCAGACTTCATCCTCATGCGTGACCTCGCGCGGTTCGAAGTCGAGGACGTCTTCATCCGCGGACACCGTGCTGCGTCCGGGCGCAAGCTCGCGCTCGACGTGCCGGCCTACGTTTACCCGGAGTGGTCCAAACGGACGGTGAACCTGTCACGAGATCTGTCGGTCACGGATTTCGATCTGAAAACCAACGCCTCGGCAACAGCTGCGACCGTTAACGTGATTGGTGTCGTCGAAAATCAAGCACCGACACAGGCACGCAAGATTGACCTCCCGATTGCCAACGGCATTGTCGCAGCTGATCCTAGCAACGACGTCTGCCATGCCGCGTTGGTTGAACGGCATCGGGCGTCCGGCAAAGTCGTGAACGGTTTCGTCCAAGGTTTTGGTTATGATCGGCCATGCGCGCTAGCCTCAACCGTTGCCCACGACAGTCACCACATGATCGTTGTTGGCACGTCGAAAGCCGACATGGCATTGGCGGCGAACCGCCTTCGCGCGGTTGGTGGCGGTGTCGCGTTTTTTGCCGACGGGGCGGAACTCGCCTTGATCGAGCTGCCGATTGCCGGGCTGATGTCGGATGACCGCGCCGAAAATGTTGCCGCCAAAGCCGAGAAGCTCGGTGCCGCCATGCGCGCGTGCGGCTGCACGTTGAACAATGCTTTCATGCAGCATTCGTTGCTGGCGTTGGTTGTGATCCCGGAACTCCGTATCTCGGATGTCGGTCTCGTTGATGTCCGCACGTTCGAAGTTGTTGACGTGGTTGTATCAAAGTGACCAGCGATGATGCCACCGCCGTGCGCGGGCAGGTCGTGACGCTTATCGACGACCCTTTTGTCGTTTCGCCCACGGATGCCATCCAGTTTTGGAGCGACGGTGTCGTCGTCATGCGCGACGGTTTGATTGAAGCCGTTGGTGCAGCCGATGACGTGTTGCCGGCCTGGCCCGGCATTTCGGTTGAACGGTTTGCCGACGACCTGATCCTACCGGGCTTTGTCGACTGTCACGTCCATTATCCGCAGCTTGGCGTGATCGCATCTTATGGTGCGCGACTGTTCGACTGGTTGAACACATATACGTTTCCTGAAGAGCTGAAGTTTTCAGATCCGCAGTATGCATCAACGATTGCCGAACGGTTTCTGGATGAACTTGCCCGAAACGGTACGACCAGCGCTTGTGTCTACGCCACAGTTCATTCTGCGTCAGTGACTGCACTTTTCGAGGCCGCCGAGGCGCGCGGCATTCGCATCGCGACTGGCAAGATGATGATGGACCGCAATGCGCCGCCCGACCTGACCGATACCGTACAAAGCAGCTATGACGAGTCAATCGCGCTGGCCGGGATGTGGCATGGTCGGGGTCGACTGACGTATGCGGTCTCACCACGTTTCGCGCCAACGTCGACTCCCGAGCAGCTTGAGGCGGCCGGCGCTGTTTGGGATGCCTATCCGGATGCGCTCCTGCAGACGCATATGTCGGAGCAAACCGATGAATTGAAAACCGTTGCCGACCTCTTTCCGAGCACGCGCGACTACTTGGACGTTTACGAGTCTGCAGGGCTCGCGCGCCCTGGGGCGAACTTCGGTCACGCCGTTCACCTCACGGATCGCGAGTGCGATGCTCTGCGCGGCGCTGGCGCGGGCATCTCGCATTGCCCGACGTCAAATCTCTTTCTCGGCTCCGGCCTTTTTGACCTAGCCGGACTGCGCAATGGGACAGATGCGGTTCCTGTGGGCCTCGGAACGGATGTCGGCGGTGGCACGTCGTTTTCGATGCTTGCGACCATGCAGGACGCCTACAAGATCGCCCAACTGCGCGACACGAGCCTGCATCCGATCTGTGCGTTTTATCTCGCGACCGTCGGGTCGGCTGCGGTGATGCGCATGACGGACAAAGTCGGCAATCTTGAACGGGGCAGGGAGGCCGACCTGATCGTGCTTGATCCCAAGGCAACACCCGTTCTCGCAGAACGATGCGGGCGGGTCGAGACCATTTCGGACGTCCTGTTTGCGCTCATGATCCTCGGTGACGACCGGGTCGTGAAGCGAACCGTTTCGGCTGGGAAGACGCTTTACGCGCGCGACGCGGCCGCTTGAGAGGTCGGCGTCTGCTTGTGTCGTGGCCTACAGTGACAAGCGCGGATGGCGATTGACGTCCTTGTAAAGCAGATAGCGAAACGGCCCGGGACCACCAGCATAACAGGCCTGCGGACAGAATGCGCGCAACCACATGAAATCTCCGGCCTCAACCTCTACCCAATCCTGATTGAGCCGATAGACAGCCTTGCCTTCCAGCACGTAAAGCCCGTGCTCCATCACGTGCGTTTCAGCGAACGGGATCGTGCCGCCAGGCTCAAAGGTCACGATGTTGACGTGCATGTCGTGACGCAGATCGGCAGGATCGACGAACCGCGTCGTTGCCCAACTTCCGTCGGTATCCGGCATGGCGACCATCTCAACGTCCGTCTCATTCGTGATAAGAACGTCTGGTGCGTCGAGTCCCAGAACGGGCTCGTAGCGCTTGCGTATCCAGTGAAACGTCAGCGGCTTGCGATGCTTGTTCACGACCGTGAACGGTGTTGCAGGCGGCAAATACGCGTACCCGCCTGGGGTCAACTTATGGCCCCGCCCGTTAACGGTCAGGGTCATGGTTCCGCCAACGACGAAGAGAACGGCTTCGGCCTCAGGATCAGGCTCGGGCGCGTCGCTGCCGCCATCTGTGGCAACCTCCATAATGGTTTGCGAAAATGTTTCGGCAAATCCGGTCAGTGGTCGCGCCAAAATCCAGGCGCGCGTCTTGGTCCAATGCGGCAGGAAACTAGTCACGATATCCCGCATGACGCGCCGTGGAATGACCGCGTAACACGTCGTGAAGACGGCACGATCGGTGAGCAATTCGGTTTGCGGTGGAAGGCCGTCTTCGGGACGTGCGTATGGGGGATGCGCCATGGGCCAAACTCCGGGTGGTCGCGTCGATTACTGCGTCGGTTTGGGAGATGCTGATGTCTCTCTGCCAAGGTACCAGGCAACAAGCATGGCGCGCTCGGCAGCTTCCAATCCCGTGATGTTCCCAGGCGGCATGGCCCGCGAGACCCCGGCATGCAGGTAGATCCCCCTGGCGTTCTTGAGAATGCTGGATTGGTCTTCGAGCCGGACATTGCCGGGCGGGACGCGCATGTTCTCCCACAACGGCTCTGCCGCATGGCACATCGAGCACTTGCCGATGACGATCTCTTCGACCTGCTCAAAGTGAGCGCTTTTGAGGAGGCGCTTGGCCGCGAGCGTCTGTGTTGGCGAGGTATCTGCCGCCGTATCCGCGTCATCTGGCTTTGGTAGCGACCACGTCGATACCCACATCATCAACGCTAGAAGCGCGAGCGTGACGCCCCATGTCCACCACAGCACCTGCTTGCTCCTGTGGTAGGTATTGAAATAGTGGCGGATCGAGACGCCCATCAGAAACACGATTGCCGCAATCAGCCAATTGAAATCGGTTGCGAAGGCCAGCGGGTAGTGCACCGCCAGCATCAGGAAAATCACCGGTAAGGTCAGGTAATTGTTGTGGAGCGAGCGCTGCTTGGCCTGCTGGCCGAGACGCGGGTCGGGCGTTTCCTTTGCAATCAGGGAGGCAACGACTTTCCGCTGGTTCGGAATGATGATGAAAAACACGTTTGCCGTCATGATGGTGGCGGTAAACGCACCCAGATGCAGAAGCGCAGCGCGGCCCGTGAAGACCTGTGTGTAGGCCCAGGCCATCACGACAAGCAGGACGTAGAGGACGACCATCAAGCCAATGTCACTCTTGCCGATTGGCGTGCGACAAAGGCCGTCATAAACCAGCCAGCCGACGGTTAACGACGCGAGCGAAAGTGCAATGGCATACGGTGCCGACATGTCGAGGACGTCGCGGTCGATCAAGTAGAGATCAGCACCGGCGTAGTAGACGACGCACAGGAGTGCGAAGCCGGAAATCCAAGTTGCATAGGACTCCCATTGGAACCACGTCAGGTGCTCCGGCAGCGAGTCTGGTGCGACCATGTACTTTTGGACGTGATAAAAGCCGCCACCATGAACTTGCCATTCCTCGCCGGATACTCCGGCGGGTGCCGCGTGCACGCGGCGGAGACCGAGATCCAAGGCGATGAAATAGAATGACGTTCCGATCCAGCTGATCGCAGCGACGACGTGTGCCCAGCGTACGGCAAACGACAGCCATTCCCAGAGAATTGCATAATCGATCATATGGACTGCTCCCGCCGGTCAGCTGCCACGATAGGTCGTGTAACCGAAGGGGGAGAGCAGCAGCGGCACATGGTAATGCTGATCCGCGTCCTGGACCCAAAACCGGATCGGGACCTCATCGAGGAAGCCCTCCGGCGCGGCCGGCAATGCAAGGCTGCGCAAATAGGCTCCGGCGTGAAACAGGAGTTCGTAGCCGCCTTGGCTCAGCTCACCGCTGGGGATGACCGGCGAGTCGCACCGCCCGTCGTCATTCGTCCGCATGCGCCGGAGAACCTGGCGCTTGTAACCGTCGATGCGGAAAACATCGATCTCCAATCCCGCGGCAGGGCTGCCACGGGCCGTATCCAAAACGTGTGTCGTGACGTATCCGCGCGTTTGGGTCATGTATCGTCTCTCGGTATCTTGTCGACCAATGAGCGCGATTAGACCGGCCACGTCAATGCAGAGCCAGACTGTCGGCTACGCGGCGGCTCGTCACGGCATTCGCATCCGCGATACGAACGGAGAGGATCTGATGGAACCCCAGCGCTATAGCCGGGATTTGCACGGCTACGGAGGACGGCCACCCCGCGAGACGTGGCCGGATCAAGCCGCGGTCGCTGTCCAGTTTGTTGTGAACTATGAAGAAGGCGGCGAAAACTGCCTGCTGCACGGCGACGATACCTCGGAAGCCTTTTTGTCGGAAGTCGTCGGAGCCGAACCGTGGCCGGGCCAGCGGCACTGGAACATGGAGTCGATGTACGAGTATGGAGCCCGCGCCGGCTTCTGGCGGCTGCATGACGTCTTCACAAGCCGGCGTGTGCCCGTGACCGTCTATGGTGTCGCGAGCGCGCTCGCCCGATCTCCGGCGCAAGTGGCCGCAATGCAGGACAGCGACTGGGAGATCGCGTCGCATGGTCTGAAGTGGATCGACTACCGGAACTACGACATCGCAGCGGAACGCGCGGATATGCTGGAAACCATCCGCCTGCACACCGAAGTGACCGGTGAGCGCCCGCGCGGATGGTATACGGGACGCTGCTCTATGAACACCATTGCGCTTGCCTGCGAGGTTGGCAACTTCGACTACGTTTCAGATACCTACGCTGACGACCTCCCCTACTGGTATTGGCATGGCGCCACGGCGCAGTTGATGGTGCCTTACACCCTTGATGCGAACGACATGCGGTTCGCCACAGCCCAAGGCTTCAACAGCGGCGAACAGTTCTATGCCTACTTGAAGGACAGTTTTGATGTCCTCTTGGCGGAAGGCCGGGCCGGCGCGCCGAAAATGATGAGCGTTGGTCTGCATTGTCGTCTCGCCGGGCGACCCGGTCGCAGTGCCGCACTGGCCAGGTTTATCGACTATGTCCTGGAACAGCCGAACGTCTGGTTGGCACGGCGCTTGGATATCGCCAATCATTGGCGGGAGCAGCATCCGCCGGTCCAAGCCGACGTCCGCCCCATGGATCTCGATCGCGACCGGTTTGTGGCGCTCTATGGTGGAATTTTTGAGCATTCCCAATGGGTTGCAGACCGCGCGTTCGATTTGGAAATGGGACCGGCACATAACACGGCCATCGGTTTGCACAATCTCCTGTGCCGTGCGTTCCGGTCATCGACCGAGGATGAACGTCTTGGTGTCCTGCGCGCGCATCCGGATCTCGCCGGCCGGCTGGCGGCCGCCAAACGCCTGACCGACGCATCGACACGGGAGCAAGCATCCGCCGGGCTTGATGCGCTCACCGACGGGGAGCGCGAGCGCTTCGTAGAGCTGAATCAGCGTTATACGGACCGCTTCGGGTTCCCATTCATTATGGCGGTCAAGCACAAGACCAAAGATGAGATTTTCAAGGCGTTCGAGACCCGGATTGCGAATGAACGACCGGACGAATTCGCGACGGCGTGCCGCGAAGTTGAAAAGATCGCCCGATTGCGCCTGGAGGAGATTTTGCCGCACCAGACGGTCTGACGTCTTGGTGCAACCGGCGTCGCGACAACCGACCTTTGGAGACCATCAGATGACATCCGAAATCACGGCCGTTCCTCTGACGTCTGAGGCCTTCGCTCCGTTTGGCGACGTGATCGACATGCGCGGCGCGCCGTCCTTTCAGTTCAACTCAGGCATGTGCGATCGGTACCATGATCTCGCCCGTCTTCACGTCGCGGGGACGGACGCGCGCCTCAACATATCTCTGGCACGCGCCCGCCCGTATGCACTACCAGTAAGCGTGCCCATGGTTGAGCGTCATCCGTTCGGCAGCCAAGCCTTTATTCCACTGGGACCGCAGCCGTTTTTAGTGTTCGTTGCAGCGGATACAGACGGTCGTCCCGATGAGCCGCTCGCGTTTCTGACGGAACCCGGGCAAGGCGTGAATTACCTGCCCAACGTATGGCATGGCGTCTTGACGCCCCTGCTCGACGTTTCGAACTTTGCCGTTATCGATCGCGAGGGCCCGGGCGATAACCTCGAGATCTACACCTTCGAGACGCCATATCGCATTGTTACGGATGCTGCTTAGCGGGCAGCGGCAAGCCGCTGACTGATGGACATGCGCTGTGCGTGAACTTTTAGCATTCCTGCATCATTGAGCCTGAGCCGATGCATGTTAGCTTCGATGATACAAACGAAGTGCGCGTGCGAGACGAAGATAATCGACATTAAATCAGGTCTCGCCAAACTGGGCTGATCGCTTATGACCGAGCGCTTGTCATTTCTCGTCAACGGCGCGCGTGTGGAACCGCGCAACGTCTCGCCGACGACGACGCTTCTTGCCTATCTGCGAACCGAACTGCGGCTGACCGGGACGAAAGAGGGTTGCGCTGAGGGCGATTGCGGCGCCTGCACTGTATTGGTCGCGGAGCAGGCTGGCGATGATGTGCGCTATCGCCCGATTAACGCCTGCATCCAGTTCTTGCCAATGCTGCACGGTAAGGCGATCACAACGGTCGAAGGCTTGAGCGGTCCCAACGGCCAGTTAAGCCCGTCACAGGCAGCAATTGTCGCACGCAATGGTGCGCAGTGCGGTTTCTGCACGCCAGGCTTTGTCATGGCCCTTCATGCCCATGCGTTGAACGGCAAGCCGGATGCGACCGATCGCGAGGTCACAGATGCATTGGCAGGCAACCTTTGCCGTTGCACGGGCTATGGCCCGCTGATTGACGCGGCGCGCGATGTAACCGCGACGGCGCTCCCGGATTGGGATATCGAACGCCGACAACATGACACGGTCATGCTGCGCGACGGACCGGAGAAAAAAATGCTAGCGATGGAACACGGCGACCAGCGCTGGTTCTCGCCAACGACCGTCGCGGAGTTGGCGGACGTTCTGTTGCATCATCCGGATGCTGTTGTGGTTGCAGGCGCGACCGACGTCGGCCTGTGGGTCACCAAGCAGTTGCGACACCTGAAAACTGTCGTCGCGATCGGCGACATTGCCGAACTTCGCCAAATTGCCGAAAGCGAGAACCGTGTATCGTTCGGCGCAGCCGTCACATACGCCGATGCGCTGTCCGTCGTCAGTCATCGTTTTCCGGATTTCGGCGACATGATCCGCCGGATCGGCGGGCCACAGGTCCGGGCCGCTGGAACGATCGGCGGCAACATTGCCAACGGTTCACCAATTGGAGATCTGCCTCCGGCGTTGATTGCGCTCGATGCGGAACTGATTCTCAGGACGGGAGCCGATCAGCGCCGTTTGCCGCTTGAGGCGTTCTTCCGCGCCTATGGTGATCAAGATCTGGCACCCGGTGAATTCGTTGAACGCATTGATGTGCCGTCGCCTGCCGCCGGTGCGAACCTGCGTTGCTACAAAATCTCTAAGCGTATTGATCAGGACATTTCCGCGGTCTGCGGCTGTTTCAACCTGACGGTGGCCGATGGTCAGGTGGTGCAGGCTAGGATCGCATTCGGTGGCATGGCAGGTATCCCGAAACGGGCGCGATCCGTCGAGGCCGCCTTGATCGGGCAACCGTTTACGGAGCCAACGATCGAGACAGCATGTGCCGCATTTCGCAACGACTTTCAGCCCATGTCCGACATGCGCGGCGCTGCCGACTACCGATTACTGACGGCGCAAAACCTGTTGCGAAAGGCGCACTTTGAGTTGACCCAACCCGAAAGCTTAAGCCGGATTACGGACGCCAAGTGCTTTGCCGCATGACCGCTGTCGAGTTGCAACCCAGATGACGCAGTTACCTTCCAAATCCAATGCTAGCGTTGAACAGAACCTAGGTGGGCTCGGTTCTCCGCAACGTCACGACAGCGCCGAGAAGCATGTCACCGGCGGCGCGATCTATGTCGATGATATTCCGGAGCCGCAAGGTCTGCTGCACGTTCAAATCGGCCAAAGCCGCGTCGCCCATGCCGAAATACTTGCATTGGATCTGGCCGCCGTCCGGTCTCATCCCGGTGTTGTAGCGGTACTCACGGCGGACGATATCCCTGGACACAACGATGTCAGCCCGATCGCAGGGGACGATCCGCTGTTTGCAGATCGGCTGATCGAATACTGGGGCCAGTCGCTCTTTGCCGTCGCTGCGGAGACGCGAGAAGCGGCGCGAGCTGCGGCGCAGAAAGCCGTTGTCACGGTGCGCGAGCTGCCGGCGATTTGCACCATCAACGACGCGATGGACGCAGGCTCGTTCCTGAGCGAGCCGGAAACGGTCACGATTGGCGATCCGGAGGCGGCGATCACCGCTGCGCCGCATCAAGTCTCTGGCCGCCTCCGCATGGGCGGACAGGAGCACTTCTATCTGGAAGGCCAGGCCGCAATGGCGGTGCCGGGCGAGGACGACGACGTGACCGTGTACGCCTCGTCGCAGCATCCGTCCGAAATCCAGCACAAGGTGGCCCACGTGCTCGGCATTCCGAACCACTCGGTGACCATCGAAGTGCGGCGCATGGGCGGCGCGTTCGGCGGGAAAGAGAGCCAAGGGAACTTGCCCGCCTGCGCTGCAGCCTTGGTCGCCGCACGCACGCGGCGGCCGGCGAAAGTCGTGTACGACCGCGACGACGACATGATGATCACCGGCAAGCGGCACGACTTCCGGATCGACTATCGCGTTGGCTTTGACGACGATGGGCGGATTCAAGGTCTGACATTCGACAATGCGATGCGCTGCGGCATGTCGTGGGACCTATCGGAGCCAATCGGCGACCGGGCGATGTTCCACGCCGACAATTGCTATTTTCTGCCCAACGCGCGGATCACCACGTATCGCTGCAAGACGCACACGCAATCCAATACCGCGTTCCGCGGCTTTGGCGGCCCACAAGGCATGCTGGGTATCGAGCGCGTGGTCGACCACATTGCAGCAACGTTGCGGCGCGATCCGCTCGACGTGCGCCGCGTGAACGTCTACGATCACAAGTCCGTGGCTGACGATCGGCGGAGACGCACGCACTACGGCATGCGCGTCGACGACTGCATCATTCAGGATGTTTTCGACGAACTCGTCGAGAGTTCCGACTATGTGGCCCGACGCCAGAAGATCAGCGCCTGGAACAGCGAACATCCCCATCTGAAACGCGGCATTGCTTTGACGCCCGTCAAATTTGGGATTTCCTTCACAAAGACGTTCCTCAATCAGGCCGGCGCGTTGGTGAATGTCTATACGGATGGCTCGATTACGCTCAACCACGGCGGCACCGAGATGGGGCAGGGCCTGTTCGTGAAGGTGGCTCAAGTTGTTGCCGAGGAGTTCCAAGTCGCCATCGATACGATCAAGATCACGGCGACGACGACAGGCAAGGTCCCGAATACGTCGGCAACGGCGGCGTCCTCAGGGTCCGATTTGAACGGCATGGCTGCACAGAATGCTGCACGCACCATCAAGACAAGACTGGTCGAGTTTCTCAGCGAGCACTACCAAACTGACCCGAAATCGATCACCTTCTCCCATGGCCGCGTCTCAGCCGAGCAGTTCGACTTATCGTTCGCAGACGTCGTCCAGAAGGCCTACTTCGCGCGGGTCCCGCTCTCTGCAACAGGGTTTTATGCGACACCCAAAATCTCCTGGGACAAGTCGGAAGCGCAAGGACGACCGTTCTTCTATTTCGCCTACGGCGCGGCCGTGTCCGAAGCCATCGTCGACACGTTGACAGGCGAAAGCCGGATTGTCCGGGTCGACATTCTACACGACGTCGGACAGTCTTTGAACCCGGCCATCGACCTTGGACAGATCGAAGGTGGCTATGTGCAGGGCGCGGTCTGGCTGCTGACGGAGGAGTTGTGTTGGGACGACGCCGGACGGCTGACGACACATGCCCCATCGACATATAAGATCCCGACCGCGTTTGACCGGGCGCCGGATATGCGGATCAATCTGTTCTCGCGCGGTGAAAATGTCGAAGAGACTGTGTTTCGTTCGAAGGCGGTCGGCGAGCCGCCGCTCATGCTGGGTATCTCCGCTTTGATGGCGGTATCTGACGCGATATCCGCACTTGGCGGGCATCAGGCGTATCCGGAGCTGGACGCGCCTGCGACGCCGGAACGGATCTTACTTGCCGCCGCGCGCTGTCGCGGGGGACACTGAGGCCGGTCTGTTATGGAGCGATTGGACCCCCTGCGAACGCTGTTGCATGGCAGCGAATCTGACGAGGACTTCGTTCGGGTCGCTGTCATCTCGGCACGCGGCTCGGCGCCGCGGGATGCCGGCGCAGCGATGGCGGTCCTTCGCGATCGGATTATCGGCACCATTGGTGGCGGACGCCTTGAATTCGAGGCGATTTCGCAAGCGAAGCGCTGGCTGGACGAAGAACACAAGCTCTACGATAACTACGAACTCTGGCGCCGCGACGTGCAAACGTATGCCCTCGGCGCCAATCTCGGGCAGTGCTGCGGTGGGTCGGTCCAGCTTCTGTTTGAGCGGTATGCCCGGTCCGAGCGCGCGCATGTTCGCGACCTCGGGTCGCAAATCGAAAGCGTGGTCGGCCGGAGTCCAGACACACGCCTCGCGCTCCGTCATCCGCTCAACACAGGCGCTCCTCTCTCGATCGCATCTTTGCCGCCCGGGCAATCTTACACGCTTGAGCAAGCAGGCTTTGTTGCCGAAGTCGGCACCTCACTTATCCCGCTGTACATTTACGGCGCCGGTCACGTGGGCCGAGCGCTGGTCGACATTGTCAGCCGGCTCAATTTCGATGTGCGCTGGGTTGATACGGGTCCGCAACGTTTTCCATCCGTCATCCCGCCAAATGTCGAACGGGTCGTCGTGCAAGAGCCCGAGCGCATGGCAGCCATGGCGCCCCCGGACGCCTATCATGTCGTGATGACGTACTCCCATGCCATGGATCTGGCCATTTGCCACAGCGTGCTGTCCACCAACAAGTTTGGCTTCCTTGGACTGATCGGTTCCCACACCAAGAGCCAATTGTTTCGCAGGCGCCTGCGCGAAGCCGGCCTTGCGGAGACTGTAATCCAGCGCCTGGTTTGCCCGATCGGCTTACCGCAAATTCAAGGCAAAGCCCCTGCAGAAATTGCCGTGGCCGTTGCAGCGCAACTTCTTGCGATCTGTGATGGCGCAGGTCAGGCGCAGAAAGCTGTGGTTGATCCGTAACCGGACGTAGCCCGAACGACGAGCCGTGCAAGCGGCACACGGCGTGATGGGTTGAGCTCTTGCTGCCTAAATTTTAAGCTTGCCCAATTCGGCCGCGGATGGATGCTGCCGATCTGTGACGTTTGGTTCAGCACTACTATGTGAGATCGAGGTTGGAATGCTGAAACGCCTGTTCATCGCAAGTGCACTGCTGGTGGCGCTTGCAAGCGCCGCTGCGGCACAAACCAAAGTGTCCTTCGCACTCGACTGGAAGTTTGAAGGACCGAGCGCCGCTTACTTCGCAGCCATTGACAACGGCCACTTCAAGGCCGAGGGCCTCGAAGTGAGCATTTCGGCGGGCAAGGGCTCGCTTGACGCGATCCCAAAAGTTGCCACTGGCGCCTTTCCGTTCGGGTTTGCCGACATCAACAGCCTGATCAAGTTTCTCGACCAAAACCCGGGTGCGCCCGTCACCGCGGTGATGATGGTCTATGACAAGCCGCCGTTTGCCGTCATCGGGCGCGCGTCTCGGGGCGTTTCCAAGCCGTCGGACCTGATGGGAAAGACGCTCGGAGCCCCACCACCAGATGGCGCCTGGGCGCAGTTCCCGGCGTTCGCGAGCGCCAACAAGCTTGATGTCTCGAAAATCAAGGTCGAGCCGGTCGGCTTTCCGACCCGGGAGCCAATGCTCGCGGAAGGTAAGGTCGACGCCATTACCGGATTCTCGTTCTCAAGTTTTCTCAATCTGGTCCGGCTCGGCATCTCGGAGGACGATATCAAGGTCATCCTGATGGCGGACCACGGTCTGAGCCTCTACGGCAACGCGGTCATCGTGAATACGAACTTTGCGAAGGACAACGCAAAGCTCGTGACAGGCTTCATCCGTGCGGTTGCCAAAGGCTGGAAGGACGTGATCGCCGATCCCGCCGCCGGCGCAGCAATGGTCGCGAAGCGGAATCCGGCAGCCGACGTGGCGCTTGAGACGCGCCGGCTCAAGCTCGCCATCGATGCCAACGTCGTGACCGACTATACGAAGGCGAACGGCCTCGGCGGCATTGATTCCGCACGCTTTGCAGCGGCGCTGAAACAACTGGGCGAGAACTACAAGTTCAAGAGCCCGCCAGACACGGCAAAAGTCTTCACGGACGCCTATCTGCCGAAAGACGGTAGCCTCAAGCTCAATTGAACAACGTCAGAATGGGCGACAGGATTGCCGCCCATCGCGTCTCACCGTATCCGATCCGCACATGGTTGTTTGCGGATCGGCGTCACAGGCTCGTGACAACGTATTGGATCATGTTCGCCAGCGGCGAAACTGATCTCGCCGACGAAAGTGCATGATGACTGCCGATAGCCACATCGTCCTGGAGCGCGTCTCCCACACCTACCGCACCGCCTCCGGTCCTTTGCCGGTATTGGACGATCTCTCAATTTCGATCCCGAAGAGCGCATTTTGCGCTGTTGTTGGGCCGTCCGGCTGTGGCAAGTCCACGCTCACGCGTCTGATCGCCGGCCTGATGATCCCCGATGAGGGTCGCGTGACGCTGGCTGGCGATATCATTCGAACCCCACGCCCGACGGTGGGCATGGCCTTCCAAAACCCCGTCCTTTTGGAATGGCGCACGATCTTGCAAAACGTCCTGTTGCCGCTTGAGATCGTGAAGAATACGCTCAGCCAGTCGCAACGCGTTGCTCGAGCCGAAGAACTTCTGGCCCTTGTTGGTTTAAGCGGTTTCGAGGGGAAGCGGCCGTCGGAGTTGTCCGGTGGCATGCGCCAAAGAGCCTCGCTTTGCCGAGCGCTCGTTCATCGGCCCGAAGTGCTGATCCTCGACGAGCCCTTCGGTGCACTCGATGCCTTCACCCGCGAGGACCTCTGGAAGACAATGCATGACCTCCGCCATCAGGAGGCCTTCACGTGCTTGCTGATCACGCATGATCTTCGCGAGGCCGTCTTCCTCGCCGACGAGGTTGTGGTTTTGTCAGGTCGCCCGGCCACCGTTCAGAAGTCTGTTGCCGTACCACTTGGTCGCGATCGTGATCTGCACGACCTCTACACGCCGGAGATCACGCACGTGCTTTCAGACCTGCGCGACCAGATCGAGATTGCGCAAGGCCGAGCCATTCCGGAACCGGCACGTGGAGGTGATCCGTCATGATGGCCAACCTCCGTAGTTTGATCGTACCAACGACAGCCATGCTCGTGTTTCTGTTATTTTGGGAGTGGCTGGTCTGGTTCAATGGCTGGCCGAATTACAAGATGGCGTCGCCGAGCGACATCGGCCCAGCGTTCTGGAAGTTCCGCTGGCTGTTCCTGCAATATGGCTGGGAGACACTCTGGCGGACCGTTGCTGGGCTTGGTCTCGCGGTTGTCGTCGGGACGCTTCTCGGCGCGATCATGGGCCTGTCGCGCACGATGCGAGAGGCGCTCTACCCTCTGCTGATCGGGTTCAACGCGATCCCGAAAGCGACCGTCGTTCCCATCCTCGCACTCATGTTCGTCGGCTGGCACGACATGAACACGATCCTGATCGCGTTTATGATCTCGTTCTTTCCGATTGCCGTCTCAATCTCGATCGGTCTCTCGACGCTTGAGCCGGAGTATCGGGATATTCTGCGCGCGCTCGGCGCGGGACCGTTCACGATCTTCCGCAAAATTGCGTTGCCCAAAACACTGCCTGAGTTCTTTGGAGCGCTGAAGGTCTCCGTAACGCTTGCCTTCATCGGAACCAACCTGATGGAGATTGTGGAGCCACACGGCAAAGGGCTGGGTCACCTGTTCGACAGCGGCAAAATCAGTGCGGACTACCCTCTGATGTTTGCAGTCCTGATTGCGCTCGCCTTTCTCGGCATCTTGCTGTACTACGTCGTCGTTGCCCTGGAGAAGATCTTCGTAGGATGGGCGGAGCGGGACGCTCACTAACGTTCGCTGCGACGGCAAATCCTGCCTCTTCCTCCGTAGACGCAATTCACAACACAATGCCACCACCGACTATCGATCGCATTGCTGCGCGCTGACGGCCAAGTCGATCTGGTTCCGGAGAAGCCCCGCGGTGCCGAAACTCAGCAAATCATGGTCCGTCTTTCTGCTGCTTGTGGCCGAGGTTTCCGCCATGAGCCTCTGGTTCGTGACGGCCGCGATCCTCCCGGAGATGATCCGCGAAACGGACATTTCACCGGTTCGGCAGGCGGCGATGTCGAGCGGCGTCCAGATCGGGTTTGTCGTCGGTGCCCTGGCGTTTGCGATTCTCGGCTTACCCGATCGTCTGGATCCGCGTCGGGTCTTCGCTGTGTCCGCAGTCGCCGCTGCGCTTGCGAATCTGACGTTGCTGGTCTTTGCGCCTGGAAGCGCCGGCGCCATTGCGGCGCGTTTTGTGACGGGGGCTCTACTGGCGGGGGTCTATCCTGTCGGCATGAAGATTATTGTCGGGTGGGGCGTACGTGATCGCGGCTTTCTGGTCGGTGCCCTAGTCGGCGCGCTCATCCTTGGGTCGGCAGCTCCGTACTTGATCGCGCTGCTTGGTGGGGCTGACTGGCGTGTTACTGTTATCGCGGCGTCGGTCGCATCGTGTCTTGGCGGTCTGTCCTGCCTCTTGATCTCGCTTGGACCTCATCACAGCACCGCCGCAGCGTTCGACCCCAAAGCGATCCTTCTCGCCTGGAGCGACCGCCGCATTCGTCTCGCCTACGTGGGATACCTCGGGCACATGTGGGAACTGTACGCGATGTGGGCCTGGATCGGCGCGGCATCGGCAGCAACGTATACCATAACGATGTCGGACGTGGAGGCCGAGCGCCTCGCCCGCATCACCGCATTTATCGCAATTGGTATTGGTGGTGTTCTGTCCGCAGTCGCCGGCATCATCGCAGACCGCGTCGGAAAGGCCGACGTTGCTATGGTCGCAATGTGCATTAGTGGGCTGGCTGCTCTCGGAACGGCCTTGAGCTTTGGCGGACCGGCTTGGTTAACGTTCGGACTGATTTTGATCTGGGGCCTCGCGATTGCACCGGATTCGGCGCAATTTTCCGCTCTTGTCGCAGATGCTGCACCGCCAGAACAGGCCGGAAGCTTGCTGACACTACAGACAGCGCTCGGCTTTGCGCTTACGTTCTTTACCGTGCAGCTCACGCCCGTTGCAGCCGATGCATTCGGATGGCCGATCGTTCTCGCGATTATGGCCATCGGGCCAGGTGTCGGCGTTGTGGCCATGCTGCGGCTGCGTTCGCTCCCGTCGCAGTAGCTGCTGGACATCCGGTTTCGCCAGTCGTGCGTAGGATCTCAAGCGAGCGTGGCGGCTCGCCGCACAATGCGACAATTGGTGCTTCGGTCCGGAGAATGTATGCCGCAAAAGAAACTCGTACTGATCCTCGGTGATCAGTTGTCGCGCAAGATTTCATCACTGCGGGGACTCTCCAAGAGCGACACGGTGGTTCTCATGGCCGAGGTCGCCGCAGAAGCGACGTACGTGCGCCACCACAAAAAAAAAATCGCATTCGTGTTCTCCGCCATGCGCCACTTTGCCGTCGAACTGCGCAAGGCGGGATGGCAAGTCGATTACGTTCAACTGGACGATCCCGAAAACTCCGGAAGTCTTCGTGGTGAAGTTGCCCGCGCGCTAACGCGCCATAGGATCAACGCCGTGCGCGTTACGGAGCCGGGTGAGTACCGTCTCTTGACGGATATCTCCACCTGGGCCGACGCTTTAGCTTGTGAAGTCGACGTTCAGGACGATACCCGATTTCTTGCAACACGAGAGGAGTTTGCGCAGTGGGCTGCGGAACGCAAGTCACTGCGCATGGAGTATTTTTACCGCGAGATGCGAAAGAAGACCGGCTTGTTGATGGACGGAGAGAAACCCGTCGCCGACCGCTGGAACTTCGACGCAGAAAACCGAAAGCCGGCCAGCGACGACTTGTTCATGCCGAAGGTACTCCAGTTCGAACCGGACTCGATCACACGCGATGTGTTAGCGCTTGTCGAAAAACGCTTTCCTGATCACTTCGGGGATCTCGAACCGTTTTGGTTCGCAACAACAAACCGAGACGCGGAAAAAGCGCTCGACCACTTCGTATCTGAGGCGTTACCTCGGTTTGGCGATTTTCAGGACGCAATGTTGGTCGGTCAGCGGTTTTTGCATCACTCGGTTCTTTCCATTTACATTAATTCCGGCTTGCTCGACCCGCTCAAGGTTTGCGAACGCGCTGCAGCTGCCTATGCCGCGGGTCACGCTCCGCTAAATTCTGTCGAGGGATTCATTCGGCAAATCATTGGCTGGCGCGAGTTTATTCGCGGCATCTACTGGCACGCAATGCCGGATTATGTTGAGGCAAATTACTTCAATTCCGACCGAGCTTTGCCGTCGTTCTACTGGACCGGCGAAACCGATATGGCATGCTTGCGCGAGGCCATCGTGCAGACCAAAGAAGAGGCCTATGCACATCACATTCAGCGCCTCATGGTCACGGGCAACTTCGCCATGCTCGCCGGTGTTGCGCCGAAAGAGATCCACGAATGGTATCTCGCCGTCTATGCAGATGCCTACGAATGGGTGGAACTTCCAAACGTCATCGGCATGAGCCAATTCGCTGACGGTGGCCTTCTTGCCTCCAAGCCCTATGCGTCAAGCGGCAATTATATTGCGAAAATGTCTGATTATTGCCAGTCCTGCCACTTCAACGTGAAGAAGAAGACAAGCGAAGACGCATGCCCATTCAATGCGCTCTACTGGAGTTTTCTGGACCGGAACAGAGATAAATTGAAAGGCAATCCGCGCCTGGGAACCGTTTATGCGACCTGGGATCGCATGAGTTCAGATAAACAAAACGACTATCGCAGGCGCAGCAGAGCGATACTCGAAAACTTGAACTAAAGCCTACAGCAATCGAGGCGCGCGCATTTGATCAAGGTTTTCAAGAACCTCAGGGATCTTCTTCTTCAGCGCGAAAAACCCACGCGTTGCGTGGGGCCATGCAAGATCGTCGAGCGGTCGACGGATCTGATGTAACGAGATACCGGCTTCTGATAACTCCGATCGCATCGTTTTGAGCTGCGTTGCACAAGGCCCGACCGGCGCGTATGCCGTCACGATGGTTGATACGTCCAGATCGGCACAAGCTTCAGCCACGACGGCGGCCCAGCCCCTTGACCGGGCTTGCATGCCGACATCGATCGAACGCATGTCGAATGCGGCACTCGTCCGCTCCGCTGCATCGGCCAAGGCACCATGTGTGAAAAGCCGGACTGTTTCACTGATCGCTTGTGGTGAACGGTCATCCACGGCTGTCAGCGTCAAGCACGCGCGCGGAGCATGCGTGAGAGCCAAACTCTCCGGCGCGCAGTCTTCCTCCGTGATCAAGAGCAGGTATGGAACATTCGGGCACGTATCGGACTCAGGTATCGGGCACTTCTGATGCGCATGCGGTTCCGTCAGCGGCGGTGCCGCTCGAGCGAGGCTATGAACCGGGTCAAATCGGCCGTTGGTATATTTTGAAATGTTGTCAGGTCGGGCAAGATAAGTCTTTCCCTTGGTGTGGAGACCGCCAACCCAGCGCCACGACAGCGTGTTCGATGCCGGATCTCCGTCCAGCAGATGACGCATGAAGAAGTCCGCGCCAAGCTGCCAAGGCAGCCCAAGCGTGTAGATCCATATGCTAGCGAACCACATGCGCGCATGATTGTGCATGTAGCCGGTCGCGATCAGCTCCCGCACCCATGCGTCAAAGCAGGTCAACCCTGTCTGCGCAGACACGGCAGCTGCATAGCGCTCAGCAAGGTCTTCGTCGTCGGACAAGCGTGGCGTTAATGTACGCACATCGGTGACATAAGTGGTCCAAATACTCGGGCGCTGCTCGAGGTAGCCCTTGAAGTAGGTGCGCCAGAACACCTCCTGAATGAACTTCTCAGCTGTCGATAATGCAAACCGATCGCGCACGGCCGACAGAACGTCTGTCTCTAAGATAAGCCGGTGCCGAATGTACGGTGATAACATCGACACGTTGGCATGGTTGCCCGGCCCGAAGTCCGCATTGCGCGCACTTGCGTAGTCACGGCCCGTATGCGGCAGAAACGCAGCCAGCCGATCAAGACCACTGAGGCGGCTAGGATTAAAGCCGGCGAGCGCTTTATCGGCCGCGTCTGACCTCGGCGAGCTGGCGCAAGATGCGTCGGTGTTTTCAGGCATACTGACGTAACGTGTGGCAGTACGAGAAGGATCGGAGGTGCGACATGACGACGTCCAAATCGTTCAACGATTCAGAGATCGCGTCGGCAATCCTGCACCTATGTGACGTACGCGGCATGCAGAAAACGATCTGCCCATCCGAGGTCGCACGGTTGCTGACCCGCGAGGACCCAAGCTGGCGCGCGCTGATGCCGGACATCCGCCGCGTGGCCGCGAAGCTGGCAGCCCAGGGACAGATTGCGACGACACAGCGTGGAAAGCAGGTTGATGCGGAGCATGTGCGCGGTCCAATCCGTCTTGGCCTGATTTCAAGCCGTTGAAGCTGACCGCGGTACGGAGCGTGGTCGCTCTTTGCGGCAGCGATCGGAGCAATGGCGGACGTCGTTCCAGACCCGCGCCCACTTCTTGCGCCAGCTGAACGGCCTGCCGCAGGTGACGCACACCTTCGTCGGCAAATCGCACTTTGCCACGGGCTTTCCGCGCCGGTCCCTCATGTCTTGGTCTCGCGTTCGAGATCCAATGCGAGTTGCGAGGTGGCACCTGCTGATGCGTGGCTCTTGCGCGCGCTGTTTTTGCCGGATGGCCGTCGCGCCTTCGCCTTGCCGGAATTGGGGATACCGCTCTTGCGGCTGCCATGCTTATTCTGAATCTCATCCGCGGCGGTGCGAAAACCCTCAGACTTGCGGATGCCGTAGATCTTTTGACGCGCCTCCCGCGCGGCGACAAGGTGGTCGACGATCGGCATCGGATACCGCTTTCCCAAGATCTGTTGGGCGGCCTTATGCTTCCAGGGTTCGTGAACAGCGGAACCTTCAATTCCCGCGAGTTCCGGAACCCAGTGGCGGACGAAGGCACCTGTTGGATCTTGATCGTAGCCCTGTTTGATCGGGTTGTAGATCCGCACGGTGTTGATCCCGGTCGTGCCGGACTGCATCTGGGTTTGCGGCCAATGGATGCCGGGTTCGTAGTCCGTGAACTGGCGCGCCAGATGAAGCCCTGGCGCCCGCCAGTGCAGCCAAAGGTGGTAGCTTGCCGTGGCCATCAGCATGGCGCGCATCCGAAAGTTCATCCAACCGGTTGCGTGGAGTGCGCGCATGCAGGCATCTACGAATGGTAGTCCGGTTTCACCAGTGCGCCAGGCGTCAAGGCGCGCAGCGTCACTTTCGCCGGGGTGTCGCAGCTGATCATAGCTGCGATGAAGGTTCTCGTACTCCAGGCGTGGCTCGTCCTCCAGCTTCTGCATGAAGTGGCAATGCCAATGCAATCGTCCCGAGAATGAGATCAATGAGCCGCGCCATGTCATGGACGACGGCTGACGCTCGTGCTTGATTTCCCGCTGGCGCAACCAGGTTGCCTGCGCGACCTCCCGCATCGATACCGTTCCCCAGGCCAGATGCGGCGAGAGGCGCGAGCAGGTCTCGAACCCGCTAAGCGGGCTGGACATGCCGCTGCGGTAGGTTTCGCCGCGCATATGCAGAAAGGTGTAGAGCGTTTGCAGCCCGAAGTCTCGCCCGCCGCGTTGCCGTTCCGGACAGGTGTCGGGCCGCAGCGAGAGTTCGCGCGCCGTTGGCATGCGGTTGCTCTCGAACCCGGAAGGTAGTGGTGGCAGTGGCGTCAGGGCGGTCGGTGGCTCGATCAATGCTTCACTCATGAGCCGATCCCAGCGACCGGCCCAGCCATTCCGCGAGGGCAGGCGCCTGACAACCCCATCCTGACGCGTTTCTTGCCACGGAACCCCATGTTCGCGACACCAGGCGCCGACGCGCTTGTCACGCGCGTATGTCCATGCATTGCCGGTTTCTTCGTGCGACCACAACCCGGCCACTGGCATCGTCTGACCTATGGTATCCAGAATGTCCGTAACGTCACCAACTCGTATCACAAGCGGTTGGCCCAACCGTCCCAGCGCATCCCGTAATTCGTGCAAACTCTCACGAAAGAATGCAAACTGCCGAGCCGACATGTCCGGCTCCAGCCAGAGCCCCGGCTCGATCACATAGAGTGGCAGCACCGGGCCGGCGCTCGCTGCCGCGGCGAGCGGTCGGTGGTCGTAAACGCGCAAGTCCCGCTTGAACCATACGACATGGACAGAATCTCCGTCGTTCCGCTTCGCCAAGTGCAGCTCACTCCATGTTAAGCGCGTTCTCGGTTGCGCTTGGCGCTGGACAGATTAAGTTCCAACGCCTGGAATAACGCACAAGAACTGCTCACCCCGCCCCTTGATCGGATCGCAGATAAAGGTCTCAGCCTTGGGGTTGTCGGGATCGGCACTTTTTATGAACGTGTCGGGGATCGTGTACCAACGACTTCCAACGCGATACTGCGTCGTTCCATCGTGCCCCGCTCGGCTTCCGTCGATAGCGCGGCAGAAGCAGCACTTGTCGTTGAAGAAGTGTTCTTTGGCGTTCTGGCGCCAGTATGTTGTCGCATCAAAATGGGTTTGTGCACCTGCGGAAGTCGCAGTTGCCAGGACGCATGCGATTCCGATGATGGGTTTCCGCATTTCGCTCCCTCACCACTGCGCCGCGGCAGAACTTGCAGCTTTCTATCGAGCTTGAGTTGGCCCAAGCCGCCCTGCAGCAAAGCGCCTGCAGCCGGGCACTACGACGCCTAACTTTGAGTTTACGTGTCTCCGCATTCTCTGGATCGCTGCCGGAATAGGAACCTGCCGACAACGCTCAGCCTTCGAGCCCAGCCCGCGAACGCGGACAGCCGCCAGAGGACGCAGATTGCTATACCTCCGACCGTTCGCCGTGTTGCCAAGCTGCGCGTAAGAACATTGCGAAGTGTACCGTCGTCGGAATCATCGCCGAGAGCCCCATAACGAGGCCGAAGTAGATGTTCCGAAAATTGTCGACCGGGTTATCGATCGCATCCACGACCATTTGCTCGTAGCGTTGTGCACGTTCCGCAAAGTCCGATGGATTGGCCTCAACCCACTTGATGATCCATCCTGAAATCGTGAACACATAAACAACCCAAAGCGTCGCCAGCACCGCAATAATCAAATCAATAGAAAGGTGCCCAATGTACTCGCGGCTGTCTGTTGTTCGAACAGCACGGCGCACAACATAAACCGTCACAAAAAACGACAAACAATCAAACAAAGCCCCGAGCAACCCAACAGGAAATTGAACCTTAAAATAGTACCAATTTATCATATGTGGAAATGCCGTAATCATGGCGAGCCAGTACGACAGAATATTCACAACCACAAAAAATATGAATAGCGCCGGTACAAAAATAATGAGTGGCCCTCGATTGGCATCGTAATACGCCAACAGATCAGCAAGTGCCTCTCGCCACACTGCAATGATACCAGTCATCTCGAACTCCGAACCTTGCGCGCTTCGGGTAAAGTCACGGACGCCTGCTTGCACACCGAAAGATGCTTCGAGGATGGAGGAACCGGCCGATCGCCAGCGTGGCGCACGTGAGCAGGATGGCACAAACCGCGAGATCTCAAAAGTCATTTGCGCCCATCAGCGTTACGCCGGCTGTCGCAGAATGCCCGCATGCATCTTGTTGAGGAGCTCTGCCCCCCTATCACAACGCCGGGATCGCATGATCCCAAGCCTGCAATTTATGCGCGTACTAGATCGGATTCTGCCCTCTGCCCGAGGACGCGCCTTACACCCTCGCGGCCAGGATCACGAATGGCTCTCTGCAGGCTTGGCCACATCTCCAGGAGTTTGGCGTCGGCGCCCGAGGCCCGCCAAACCACGACACAGGACGTAGAACGTCGGCGTAAACAAAAGGCCGAAGATCGTCACCCCGATCATGCCGGAGAAAACGGCAGTACCAAGTGACTGCCTCATCTCGGCACCCGCCCCGCTTGCGAAGACCAGCGGTACAACCCCCAGGATAAACGCAAACGATGTCATGAGAATCGGCCGCAATCGCGTACGCGCGGCGGATACGGCCGCCTCGAAGCGGGATTGACCTTCATCTTCGGCCTGTTTGGCAAACTCGACAATCAAAATCGCGTTCTTGGCAGCGAGCGCGACCAGGACAACCAACCCGATCTCAACCAGAATGTTGCGATCAAGATCGCGAATGAGAACGCCGATCATCGCAGCAAGAATACACATCGGTACAATGAGAATGACCGCAAGCGGAAGCAGCCAGCTCTCGTAAAGTGCTGCGAGTAGCAAGAAGACGAAAACAACGGCCAACGTGAACGCCAGAAGCGCCGTCGAGCCGGCCAGCTTCTCTTGCAGCGCGATCTCCGTCCACTCGAAGCCGAAACCTGATGGCAGCCGCGTCTCGGCAATCTTCTCCACCGCTTGGATGGCGTTACCCGACGAGAATCCGCGCGACAGTCCGAGTTGCACTTCAGCCGCCGGATACAGATTGTACCTGGCAACACGATACGGCCCCGTTGTGTTGCGGAACGTTGCAACAGAGCCGATGGGAACCATCTCGCCTTCACTATTGCGTGTCTTCAAATTTGCGACATCTCGGAGTTCCAGCCGGTAGGGGTTGTCCGCCTGTGCCGTCACGCGGTACGTCCGCCCGAGGATGTTGAAATCATTTACGAACACAGATCCCATGTAGATCGACAGCGTATCGAACACATTCGAGATCGGCACGCCCAACTGCTCGGCCTTGGTGCGGTCGATATCTGCGAAGATCTGCGGGGTCCGCGTGTTGAACAGCGTGAATGCCTGCGTGAAGCCGGGCGTCTGCCCCGCTGTTCCCGCAACGGCCCAAGTTGCACCCTCCAGCGCCGGCAGGCCGCGCCCTGACCGATCCTGAACGTAGCCCTTCAGGCCGCCACCGGTTCCGATGCCAGGGACCGATGGGGGTTCCAGCACAAATGCAAAGGCTTTTTGCAGCTGAAACATTTGCGCGCGTAAATCTGCGAGAATGTCATCCTTGTTCAATCCGGCTTCAGCCCGTTCCTTAAATGGTTTCAGGGTTACAAAGATGACGCCGGTGTTCGGGGCATTGGTAAACGTCGCACCATCGAACCCGACGAACGCCACAGCGTCTTTCACGCCCGGGCGCTTTAGGATGATATCTGTCGCGCGGCGAATAACGTCATCCGAGCGATCAAGTGTGGAGCCTGGCGGAAGCTGGAATGCCGTTATGAAATAGGTTCGGTCCAATTGTGGGATTAAGCCCGTCGGTGTCGCGGTGAGGCGGTCGTACGTCACATACAAGAGACCTGCATAGACCAGGATAATGATGGCGCCAACACGCACCAGGCGTGCGGTCAATGCACCAAAACCGCGTGAGAGCCGCTCGAACACCCAGTTGAAGCCGTGGAAGAACCAGCGGACGGGCGCGCCGATGACCGCCATAAGACCTGACTGGTTTTGATTGCCCGTGTTATGCGGCTTCAACAGCAGCGCGGCCAATGCCGGCGACAGAGTTAGCGAGACCAGAAGCGAGA
Source organism: Pseudomonadota bacterium (assembly GCA_039186015.1). Classification (GTDB taxonomy): domain Bacteria; phylum Pseudomonadota; class Alphaproteobacteria; order Rhizobiales; family Hyphomicrobiaceae; genus JBCBWG01. The sequence goes on along the minus strand of JBCDAH010000036.1, from coordinate 4,365 downwards.
TCATCGTAGATCCAGCTAGGGTGATCGCGAACTGCGTGTAAAACGTCCCCTGCAAACCAGTGATAAACGCCGTCGGCAAGAACACCGCGACCAATACCAAGGACATCGCGACAAGTGCGCCGCCAACCTCATCCATTGTCTTGTAGGCCGCATCTCGCGGCGAATAGCCTTCGCTCAGGTATCGCTCGACATTCTCGACCACGACAATCGCGTCATCGACGACAATCCCGATCGCCAAGACAAGCCCAAACAGTGAGAGCGTATTGAATGAGATTCCAATGGCTCCCATGATCGCGAACGTTCCGATCAGCGACACCGGAATCGCGACGATGGGTATGACTGCTGCGCGCCATGTCTGGAGGAACACGATTACAACGACGACGACGAGAATAACGGCTTCGAGCAGTGTCGCAATCACCGCATCAACCGAGGCCTGAATGAACTCGGTCGGATTATAAACGATCGAATAACCGACACCGGTCGGGAAGTCGCCCTTGAGGCGCTCCATTTCAGATTTGATCTGGGACGCGGTTTCGAGCGCATTTGATCCCGGCCGCTGGAAGATGACGATGGCCGTTGCGTTCTTATTGTTGAGATACGCGTTGACCGTATAATCTTGCGAGCCCAGCTCAACGCGCGCGATATCGCGCACACGCACAACCGAACCGTCGGGTTCCGATCGCACAACGATATCCTCGAACTGATCCGGCGACGTCAGCCGGCCGAGAGTCTGAATGGCCAGCGTAAATGCCCCATCGGACTTGGCTGGCGCCTGGTTGATCGATCCCGCCGCAACCTGCAGGTTGGCTGCACGCAAAGCCGCCACCACGTCAGCCGCCGTCAGGTTTCGCGCCGCCGCCTTTGCCGGATCGATCCAGACGCGCATAGCGTAATCACGCGCACCGAAGACGCGAACGTCGCCGACGCCATCGAGGCGGGCGAGCACATCCTTCACGTAGAGCGTTGCATAGTTCGAAATGTACTGCTGGTTGCGCGAGTCGTCCGGCGAGGTCATGTGAACGACCATCATCAGGTCCGGAGACGCTTTGCGCACCGATATTCCTAAGCGGCGCACATCTTCCGGCAACCTGGGCTCGGCAACTGATACCCGATTCTGGACCAGCACCTGCGCCTGATCGATATCGGTTCCGGGCTTGAAGACGACGTTGATGGACAAGCGCCCGTCACCCGTCGACTGCGAGACGATGTACAGCATACCGTCGACGCCGTTGACCTCCTGCTCGATCGGAGTTGCGACGGTTCTCGCGATAATCTCGGCAGATGCACCCGGATACGTTGCCGTAATGTTGACCGTTGGCGGCGCGATCTCCGGATACTCGGAGACCGGAAGGCTGAGCTGTGCAATCGCACCGACGATCGTGATGATGAGTGACACGACAGTCGCGAAGATCGGACGATCGATGAAGAAACGGGAAAATCGCATGCGTGCGCTCTCAGCTTCGTAATGGGTGCTGACCGCACTTGGCGCTCAGCCGAACGTGATACTTATCCAGACAGGCGAACAAGCCGGCCACACGTCGTGGCCCGCCATGTTTCTCATCCAGCCATGTTCCATTAGCCAGACATGTGTCCCTTATCCGGATTGGGCCGATTTGATTTCACCTTCGACCGTCGTCACCGTGGCGCCGGGGCGCACGGCCGGGTTCGCAATGCCGTCAATCACAACGCGGTCGTTCGGCTTCAAGCCCGATTGAATGACACGCAAGCCCTTTGCGATCTGTCCCGGGCGGACAACTTTCGCGCTGACTGTCCCAGCATCGTCGACGACGAAAACGATCTTGCGCGTCTGATCCGAGACGATAGCGCGGTCCGGCACGAGCAATGCATCGAATTCGCCACCGTACAGCTGCAGCCGGCCGAACAAGCCCGGCGACAACAAGCCGTTGGGGTTTTTGACAATCGCGCGGCCGCGGATTGTGCCGGATCGTGGGTTCAAGCTGTTGTCGACGAAGTCCATACGTCCGGTTCGCGACCATGTCGTCTCATCGGCAAGCTTGATCCGGACCGGGTTTGCCGTATCGCGCGATGTCGGCCGGTTGCCGTTGTTAAACAGACGGGCATATCGCAGATAATCCGCCTCTGACGCGTCGAACACGAAGTTGATCGGATCAATGGATACGATCGTCGTCAGAAGTGTTGTCTGCCCGGAGCCGCCGCCGCCGCCGATCAATGCACCAACATCAACTCGACGATCCGAGATGCGGCCCGAAATCGGTGCGCGCACTTCGGACCACTCAAGATCGAGTTGCGCCGACCGCAGGCTCGCCTCCGCCGCTGCCAAATCCGCTTTCGCAACAGCGAGATTGGAACTGCGCTGATCCAGGGTGCGCTCAGTCAGAACCCGCGACTCAGCGAGCGGCCGCGCGCGTTGGACTTCATTTTGTTGCAGCGAAACCTGTGCCTTTGCCCTCGCAATTGCCGCCTTCGCACTTTCGACGGCGATCTGAAACGGACGCTTATCGATACTAAAGAGCAAATCGCCGGCTTTAACGATTTGACCATCCTTGAAGTGAATTTTCTCGATAAAGCCGGAAACACGAGCTCTGATTTCCACGCGCTGCACGGCTTCAAATCGCCCGGAGAACTCGTCCCATTGTGTGACGCGCTCGGCAAGAGGTTTCGAAACCGTAACGCGTGGTGCAGGAGCCTGAGCATGGGCCGCGAGAGACGATGCCAGCAGTGCGATCGCCATCGCAACAGCGGCGGATAGCTTTAGACTTTTGATCATAATCACTCGATGGATTAGGTGGTCACGTTGGGCATGCGCGCGCTGCAACAGCACGGGTTTTCGATACCGTCACGATGTTGTGGTGCAAGCCAATGCATCTTTAGCAGCAGTCGTCCAGATGGTCGCTCTTGGGAGGTCGCTTCCGTAGCATCAAATCGACCAGGAACAGCGCGACAGCACGTCGCTGTCCGTTTGCGTTTCACGGGGTGCATACCATGCGACGGCTCAATTCGCCAATGCCGCAGCAATGAATACGTTGTCTGTTGCACCAGTTTACCCTGCGGACGGAACCAAACAGGGCCTGCGATTTATGGGATCCGGAACCCTGGCAAACGCCGGGGCATGCAGCGCCACGTTCAACTCCACAGGATTCCACGATATAAGGGCAGACCGGGAGGAGATCGCCAATCCGGTGGCTCGCCAGGACAGAGCCGAAATGTCGTAATGTTCAAAGGATATCTATGATGAGTGAGGAACGGTCCGCGAATGGCGTCCGTGTAACACATGGGCACGGACGTCTGTTCGACAGCATTCTCGACACCGTCGGAAACACCCCGTGCGTCAAGATCAACAGGCTCGCGCCGGATCATGTCTCGCTCTACGTCAAGCCCGAGTTCTTTAATCCTGCTGCGTCCGTCAAGGACCGCCTGGCTCTGAACATTATCGAGGCCGCCGAGCGGGACGGCTCGCTGAAGCCTGGCCAGACCGTGGTTGAAGCCACCAGCGGCAATACCGGCATTGGCCTCGCAATGGTCTGTGCCGCCAAAGGGTATCCGCTTGTCGTGACGATGGCGGAGTCCTTCTCGATCGAGCGACGCAAACTGATGCGTTTCCTTGGCGCGAAGGTGGTCCTGACGCCTCGCGCAGAGAAGGGGTTCGGCATGTACCGCAAGGCGGTCGAACTGTGCGAGGCGAATGGCTGGTTCTTGGCCCGGCAGTTCGAGACCGCGGCCAACGCTGACATTCACGAGACCACAACGGCTCGCGAGATCATCGCGGACTTCGACGGTCAAAAACTGGATTACTGGGTGACCGGCTATGGAACCGGAGGCACCGTTTCCGGCGTCGCACGTGTTTTGCGCAAGGAGCGGCCCGACACCAAGATCATCCTCAGCGAGCCGGCAAACGCGCAGCTTGTCGGCAGCGGCCATGCCCAGGAACGCGGCCCGCAGCATGATCCGGCCGTGAGCCATCCCGCATTCGAACCGCACCCGATTCAAGGCTGGACACCGGACTTCATCCCGTTCGTCCTGCAGGAAGCCATCGACAACGCCTTCTATGACGAATTGATTCCGGTTGCCGGCGCCGATGGGATCGCGTGGGCCCAGAAGCTGGCTCAGTTCGAAGGTATCATGACGGGCGTGTCCGGTGGTTCAACATTTGCCGTTTCCATGGGCATCGCCGAGAAAGCGGCGCCGGGCTCGACAATCCTGTGTATGCTGCCGGATACCTGCGAGCGCTATCTCTCCTCACCGCTGTTTGAGAGCGTTCCGGAAGACATGACGGACGAGGAGACCGCGCTGTCGCAATCAACACCGGGATACCAGATGCCGGCGTAAACTGCGTCGTCTGGAACCAACCCCGTGAGCGCGACCGGCCTGCGGCTGCCGGTCGTG
>JBCDAH010000035.1:0-35804 GCA_039186015.1 Pseudomonadota bacterium | reverse complement strand
TTAAGCAGTTTGGACTTGGGGCGGAAAGGCTCTAGCCGAGATGCAGACGTTGGCTATAGTGATCTCATGCTCTGGTCCCGAACAGATGTCCGAGTTCGCCGCGCACGTATGATGGATGCGCAAAGCCTGTCCGATGTCCACGGCCGGTCGTGGTTGAGCGCCTACAGGGGTATCATTCCCCATGCGCAACTCAAGTCGCTGATTGATCGCCGGACGGCCGCCTGGTGGCGCGGCGCGATACGGTCGCGCGATACGGTGATGGTTCTTGAAGTGGCCGGGGAAGTTGTTGGTTACGCAACCTGTGGGCCGTCGCGGACCAATCGCCGGTTCGAGGGTGAAATCTACGAACTCTACGTCGACCCCAACTATCAAGGGCTCGGGTTCGGCGAATATCTGTTCGAAGGATGCCGTGCCGTTCTGGATGAGCGATGCCATCGCGGTCTGATTGTCTGGGTTCTGTCGGACAACCATCCGGCGCGCAGGTTTTACGAGGCGCGCGGCGGCCGTGCGATTGCGGAAATGGATGAGCGGCTCGGCACGGTTTCGTTGAGCAAGCGCGCCTATACGTGGGACTAGAGCCTCCAGGCTTAATTCGTGAAGCATTCCACGACCCGGCTGGAGGTGGACTGGCTCTCGATTTTTGCAGGTCGCGCGCGATAAACGCTTGCCAATCGCAACGAGACACGATCTTAGGCAGGACAACAATGCCCGCTTGGTGATCCGGGCTGCCGGACGTCCGTTAGCGACTTCGAGCATCTGCTGATACATCCACGCGCCACGGAGGGCTGCCGCATGCGCCTCGACGCAATTGCCATTGGTGACAATCCGCCCGACGACATCAATGTCGTTGTCGAGGTTCCCGTCGGAGGTGAGCCAATCAAGTATGAACTCGATAAAGCATCAGGCACCTTGTTCGTGGACCGGTTCCTCTACACCCCGATGCGTTATCCCGGGAACTACGGGTTTGTTCCACATACGCTCGCGGCCGACGACGATCCGATTGATGTCCTGGTTTGCAACACACGGGCGATCGCTCCCGGTGCCGTCATCAACTGTCGTCCTGTCGGCGTCCTGATGATGGAGGATGATGGTGGTGGTGACGAAAAGCTGATCGCAGTGCCCAGCACACGACTGACCAAGCGCTATGATTCGGTCTCAACCTACAGCGATCTGCCGCAGATTACGCTCGACCAGATCCGGCACTTTTTTGAACACTATAAGGACCTTGAGCCCGGAAAGTGGGTGAAAATCGAAGGATTTCAGGGCGCAGATCACGCCAAGCGCCTGATTTCAGAGTCAATCGATCGCGCTCAAAGCCCAGGTTGACCGGCGTCACCATCATCAGCACGCTGCCACGGGCGGCAGACGTGACATCGGGACAGACGACATGAAAGTCGGGATCATCGGGGCTGGCGGCCGTATGGGTCGTGCATTGACTCTTGCAGTGCTCGACCATCCGCAAACTGAGATATCTGGGGGGATCGAGCCTGCGGGGTCGCCCTTGGTCGGGCAGGACATTGGCCCCCTGGCCGGCGCTCATCCAACAAACGTGCTTGTTTCGACGGATGTTGAACGGCTGATCGCCGATAGCGACGCTATAGCGGATTTCACCCGGCCGGAGGTCAGTGTCGACGTAGCACGCTTGGTTGCAGGTCCCGGAAAGATCCATGTTCTGGGAACCACGGGGTTCTCAGAGGACGACGATTTGGCGATCGCAGATGCCGCAGAGTCTGGGGCAGTCATCGTAAAGGCCGGGAACATGAGTTTGGGCGTCAACTTGCTCGTCGCCCTGACAAAGCGTGTCGCGGCTGCGCTGGATGAAGACTTCGACATTGAGATTGTCGAAATGCACCATCGCCACAAGGTTGACGCGCCTTCCGGAACAGCTCTGATGCTGGGCGACGCCGCCGCGGCTGGCAGAGCCGTCAATTTGCAAGACACCGCTGTGCGCGTGCGCGACGGCCATACCGGTGAACGGCGCCGAGGCGACATCGGGTTCGCAACATTGCGCGGGGGATCGGTTGTCGGCGAACACTCGGTGATCTTCGCCGGCGCCGGCGAACGGGTCGAACTCACGCACGTCGCAACCGATCGGGCACTGTTTGCCAACGGTGCGTTGAAGGCCGCGCTATGGGCCAAGGGCAAACCGCCGGGTCTTTACTCCATGATGGACGTCTTGGGGCTTGACTGAGCTGCGGCACCACCGAGTACAGCGTCGCCGTCCGCTGCCGCGCTTTCGAAACTGGCAGCGGACTTGAGCGTCAGGACTTTGGGACTTTAGGGCTTTATGTAGGTGTAACCCTGCATTTGCAGGCGAGACAACTCAGCAACGCCCGACGGGACGATATCGTCCTCGAAGACCTCAAAGAGATCGTCTTCATAGCTGATCTTCCGGCCATTCAGGGTGTTATTGCAGACATGGAAACTGACGTTCTGCGTCTTAAGGCTGGTCACGGCGGACTGCAGTTTGACGTCATCGACCGCGGTTTTCAGCAATGAGACGCCGTTGCCATGCAAGACCACTTTGACTTCCAGGTTATCCGCACCAACGGCGTTGATGTGATTTTGGATGTTCCGCATGGCGCCACGGTAACGCTTGGCGCCATCCCCGCCGTCGTAGTTGATGTGGTAAACGACCTTTTGCTTGCCGTAGCGGCCTTCGGCTTGAGCGCCACCCGCAATCGCTGCAACAGCGAAGAGCGCAGCCATCGTCAACGTCCAGATCTTGAGCATTTCCATCTCCATACGTGAGCTTTCCCTCGTAGAAAGCATGTTGGTCGCGCGACGCGACGCAGAACCGCTAGACTATCAAATGGGTTTCGGCGTTCGGAGGCTTGTCTGCGCGAATCTCACGCAGCGCCTGAAAATCAGTTCTAATTATTCGCCGACCAGAGTACGGAATGCTCCATCAATGCAGTAGTGGTCGCGCGTGATGCGCGGAGCCCGCACTTGCGCGCACACGCCGCCCGCGATAGCTCTGCCGGCGACACAAACGCCCTGAGGATCGACACCATGACGACTTTTCGACTGCTTATGCTTCCCGGCGACGGCATTGGTGTGGAGGCGATGGCGGAAGTCGATCGGGTCCTCGCGTTCTTCAACCAAAAGTCAAACGCGGCGAAATTCGAGTCCGAGACGGAGCTGGTCGGCGGCTGCGCGATCGACGCGCACGGCGTGCCAATTACGGATGAGGCGATGGCAAAGGCGCATGCCGCTGATGCGGTCATGCTGGGTGCTGTCGGTGGTCCGAAGTGGAATGATGTCCCGTTCGATGTCCGTCCTGAAGCCGGGCTGCTGCGGCTGCGCAAGGAGCTGGATCTGTTTGCCAATCTGCGGCCGGCCATCTGCTATCCCGCCCTGGCTGAAGCCTCGTCGCTGCGCCGCGAGATTGTTGAAGGTCTCGACATTCTCATTCTTCGCGAACTGACGGGTGGCACCTATTTCGGTGAGCCGAAGGAGCTGGTTACGCTGGAAAACGGAGAAAAGCGCGCCGTCGATACAACGCTTTATACCACCAGCGAAATCGAACGCATTGTCAAAGTCGGGTGTGATCTCGCGCGCAAGCGGCGGAAACTGCTGCACTCGTCGGAGAAACGCAACGTTATGAAGACAGGCGTGCTGTGGCACGAAGTGGCGACCGCGGTTCACGCGTCTTACGCCCCGGATATCGAGCTTCAGCACATCCTGGCGGACAACTGTGCGATGCAGCTCGTGCGCAACCCGAAGCAGTTTGACGTCATCGTTTGCGATAACCTGTTCGGCGACATGCTGTCGGACGCAGCCGCCATGCTAACCGGCTCGCTCGGGATGTTGCCGTCGGCCGCGCTTGGTGCGCCCGATCCGTCGACGGGGCGACCAAAAGCCATGTACGAGCCGGTTCATGGCAGTGCGCCCGACATTGCGGGGCAAAACAAGGCCAATCCGATTGCAACGATTGCGTCATTTGGCATGGCCCTGCGGTATTCGTTCGACATGGACAAGGAAGCGGACCTTCTGGACGCGTCGATTGCGAATGTGCTCGGCCAGGGATTCCGGACCGGCGACATCATGCAACCCAACATGCGCGAAGTCTCGACCAGTGACATGGGCACGGCGATTGTGGATGAACTCACGCGTCTTGCCGGAGCATGACGTCATCAGCGCCGTGCTACGCGCTATCAACTCGGCGGTACGGCACGAGTACAACTCAGCGCTACTGCTCTGTGGTCGGCCAGCGCCGCGCGCTTTCGTAGAGAGACAGCGCGGCATTCAGCTGGTGCAACAGTTTTTGGTTCTCTCGAGCCACTGTTTCCAACGCTGGCCGTGTCGGAATGCCCGTGCCTTCCGGAAGCGCGAACGCGGGTTTTAACGAGATCCAGATCTTGCGCACGCTCTGAGCTTGAGCCTGTATTCGCGACCGTGCGAGCTCGGGCATATTGAGTTCCGCAAGATCCTGTTCCAGGCTGGCTTGGGCGCTCTCGAAAAGCGCGATTGTTCCCGCCAAAAGCGCGCGCGAGCGATCGGGTTCAAAGCCATCCGCGATCAGGCACAGCTCCTTGCCCATTTTCTGAGCCAGCATGCGTTGACGACTCGCGACGTAGATTGCGGACATGAGCGCCGGGGGCTGGCCCGAGGGCGTATATTTGGCCTCCAGCGTTCCAAAAGCCGTGCGCATGGCGTGGAGCAGGTGCACGTTGTCCGCATAGATATTGATGAGTGCAGACCGGTCGATTTCGCCGTCCTCTGGGGTGGTCAGTACGGTCTCGACGGCCGTCTTCGTACGATCCCAGACAGCTTGAACGTCGGCCAGTTTGAGGACAACGTCAAAGCTCTGCTCGGGCTCGATCCCAAGGCTTTTCGAGCCGCTCACGAGAATGCCGACTGTCAGGTCGATCAGGCGCGCTAAGGTTCGGATCTGCGCGAGGTGTGACCCACGATTGATGCCGCGTGCGGCGAAACACGCGGCCTTCGCCAGGCGCTGGGAATACAGCGCCTGACGCCGCGCAAGATTGATCTTGCGCTCGTGCTGGCCGATCTCGGCTGTCAGTGGTGCCTGTGCTGCGGCCTCGATTGCACCGACCGCTGCGAGAAGGGAAAGCCAGAATAGTATTACGCACGCCCGCATGACTCAGTCCCAATTGACACGTCCAGTATCGAAACGTCTGAATTGCGAGTCCGAGCGCCACTCACGGACTCCGGGTTGGCAGAGCATCAACGCAAAGCAAACGCTGCTGCGTCCCAAAACCACTGAAAAGGTTGGACTACAGTCATGCAAATGAATTTAATCCTGGGGGAGTAGATGGGTCAGGTCTTTGACTGGTCTGATGGGGTCTTTAGCGAGCTGAAGCAGCGCGATTTCGCGACAGTTTGTACGGTGCCGGACGGTGGTTTGACGCAGCTGCTGAAGCGCGTTTCCGATGATCCGAACATGCAACTGGTGACTCTGTCTACCGAGGAAGAGGGCATGGGCGTCGTCACGGGACAATGGCTTGGCGGTCAGCGTTCTTTGCTCGCGATCCAGTCGTCCGGCGTTGGCAACTGCATCAACGCACTTGGATTTCCGGCGATCATGCGCGCGCCATGTCCGATGTTGGTGACGATGCGCGGCGTCTGGGGTGAATTCAATCCATGGCAAGTGCAAATGGGTATGGCCACGCAGCAGGTTCTTGAAGCCGTGGGCGTTAAGTGTTTCCCGGTCGACCAGCCTGAGGACGTTCGCGAGACCTTCGTCGGCGCGGTGGATTTGGCGCTTCATGGGGGGTTTTCGACCGCGGTGCTGATTTCGCAGCGCGTCATTGGTGCGAAGGGTTTTGGCCAGGACTGATCACGAGACAAGCGACATGACACAGGCTTCCTTTTCAAACCGACTGCAGCGCCGTCCTTTTGTGGCCGAACTGCTCGCGCGTCGAGACGGCGCTTTGATCATTCCCGGGCTCGGCTCACCCACCTGGGATTGTTTCGCCGCGGGCGACAGCCCGGAATACCTGTACTCTTGGGGTGGTATGGGGCTCGCCATTCCGACGGCGCTTGGCCTGGCAATGGCGCAGCCGGACCGCCGGGTTGTCGCAATCACTGGCGATGGCGAGATGATGATGGGGATCGGGTCTCTCGGCGTGGTTGCAGATCAGGCGCCAGACAACTTGGGTATCCTGGTGTTGGACAACGAGCATTTCGGTGAAACCGGCAAACAGAGCGGATTGACGGGTAATCGTACCGATCTCTGCCGCGTTGCTGAGGGATTCGGAGTCGAGAAAACGCTATTCGTCACAGCGGAAGACCAGACCGACGATCTCGTAAACCTGTTGTTTCATCGGCCCGGGCCAACGTTTGCGGTCGCCAAAATCGCCCTGAGTGAAGACCCTTGGAAACTCCCGGTGAAAGACGGCGTGGCGATTGCGCGGCGTTTCCGAATAGCAGTGGGCGTCGACCAACCATAAAGCGCACGTGTCGCGCGCACTTTGGCCCGGCCCAACTACGCATTGTTTCACGTGAATCGTAGATAAAACTCGGAAAACGCAGCTGTTTTGGTGGGGTACGTGCCGTTGACGACTGGTGTTTCGTCGCACGTCGACGGGCGGCGAATGTCCCAGGCACGTGCTGTCCATGAGATCGGTTCTCGATCCGGATCGCGTTGCCGCGCCTCCGCCTCGTTGCGGGTGATGAAGTAGAACTCAAAGCAGTTCTGGCTGCGGCGGCGCACGCGGAAGCAACCGCCGGAGTCCTGGAGATCGTAGATCGTACAGAACGTGCCGCGAACGACGCTCCAGTACCCTGTCCGGACTTCGCGATTCTCGCGATAGGTCAGCCGCCCTCCGTCGTGGTAGCTCTCACGAAAGGTCTGCCCGTCGCTGTAGACACCATCGATGGTGTGTCCGCCGAATTCGGCCGAGAGTTCCGCATCGCTCATCCAGGGTGTCGCTTGGGATACAGTTGGCAACGCCGCAAGAACACCGACGGCAAGCACGTAACCAAGCCAATTCCGTGTTTCAGACATCTGCATCGTCAGCTGTCACCTGCGCGCGTAGACTTGCCAGTCATCAAGCTCTGGATTTGCACCGTATATAGGACGGGGCGCACAACATCCGAAGCATCACATCCGACGTCGAAGATGTCGCAAGTCCGGGAGCATCGATATGACAACGACGATCAAGCACGACCGGCGACGCATCATGGCTTGGGCCGGAACACTTGCTGCGGCGGCTGGTCTGGCGCCGCTCAGCATCGTCGGCGCTGGCCGAGCCGACGCGATGGCCCGCTATCGCTGGAAAAACCGACCGCTGTTGGTGTTCGCGCCAAGCACCGACCACCCCATGCTGCGCCGGCAGAGAGCACTGCTCGCCGGCCGGACGGCCGGTTTGCGTGATCGCGATATGGTCGTGATCTACGTCATCGGCTCCTCAGTCTCTGCTCGTCTTGGGCGTGCGCCAGGGCTAAGCGCTGCGGCATTACGCAGGCGTTTCGGCGTGTCACCGGGCGGATTTCGCGCGATTCTCGTCGGCAAAGACACAGGCGCAAAAATCAGCAGCGCACGCCCACTTAGCACAGGCCGGCTGTTCGGGACGATCGACGCAATGCCGATGCGGCGCAGAGAAATGCGCCAGCGCGGCAGTTAGCCCGTGTCAAGTCCGGTTAAACGTCCCCCCACCCGGCCCGAATTCGAGGCATTCGAGCCGGCCCGACAGGTCATGCGTATGGCGCGTCAGGTCGCCGGCTCGGCTTTCGGGGCTTCCTCAGGCTCGACCGGGTCGCTGACCAAAATGCGAACAACGACAAACGCCATCAGCAAGGCCATGCCGCCGAGAACGGCAAAGAAGATCCAGCTTGCGCCCGAGCCAATCACCCGGACAAGGAACGACACGATCACTTCGTACTTCAACAGTGCGACACCGCCAGCCGCGGCGCTGGCGATTTTGGTCAGCAATTCGACATTGTCGCCGTTGCGCCGGAAGAAGAACAGCACAAGCAACAGCGTCCAAGCACCAAACATCAGGCTCATAACAGGAACCATGGCGCTGAACGCGCCTTTGCCCGCTTCGCCGACAAGAACTTGGAGTGACTGCAGAAACGCCTGCGACATCAGCGGAAAGAACAAGGCGGCCAACGCGCCGACGATCACGCCGGCCTCGATACGTCGCAGCCGAGAGGCGTAATACTGCGATATGCCCTCGAAGCGCAGCGTCAGCAAGAAGCTGATTGCAAGCAGGATCAACAAGAAGAAGACCTTAAGCGGCAGCAGCGCGGCGTGAACGACGCCGGTCAGCGACCGGTTGGCCTCGGGAGCGTAAAGTGCGTTTGTCGCGGTGACCAACTTTTCCTGTGCCGTGCAACAGGCGGCGTCTTCCACCAGCCAATGCGCCTTGGGTGCGACGCCGCGCGACGCATTCTCAAGCTCCTTTGGAAACGGTGTGGTTGCAGCGCAATATCTCGGCCGGACTTGTTTCTCCGTCGGTTGAATCAACGGATCGAGGCTGCAGTCGCGGACGAACTCACTTACACCCAGGCGCTGCTGGCTAAGCTTGCGCAGACTGTTCATGGCCGTCAGCAAGGGTAAACGCTCACACGTCACCTCGCCATTTGGACCAACTTGCTCCGTGCAGCCTGCTGGCTGCCCGCGATCTGTTTCCAAAACGGCCGGAGCAACGTCCCACATGGAGCGGTTTTGCCCTGAAAGGATCAGCTGCGTGAAGTAATGCGAGGCGACGACGAAAACGACGAGGCCGATGACAAACCGGACTTTGCCAAGCGGCACGTGACGCCAATAATGGTCCACGAAGACCACGGATGGCAGGTAGAATGCTAGCAGGGAAATGACGCCGAAGGTCGGGAAGAACACGAACAGATGGCTGTCCATCGCCATGAAGTCGACCCACCGTCGATACTCCCAGAACTCCCAGGCCAGGACCGCCGTGGACGCGACAAACGAAAGCGCCATTGTCCCAAAGACGATCGTCACAAATGCGTGGGCACCGAGAAGCATGGTGGGAACCTGTTCAACGCCGAAAACAACCCAGGGTGCGCTTCATAGCCGGGAATGAGCAACACTGCAGCGCCTCAGACCGACTCAACTCACGTTGACGGCGGAGGCGCGGTGTCAGTGCAACAGAGTTCCAGTTCGTCGTGTAATCTGCGCTGGCGACCTAACCGTCTGATGGTGCGCTGCCAGATTTCGCCACAACGCCGGTCAGACGCTCATACATTTTGATAATGGCCGTGCAGGACTCCGGGCCCAGCCCCTCGAGGGCTGCAAGCCGGTACGACTGATTGATGGCCTCAGCATGAAACCCCGGCAAACCGGCATCTTCCAGCCAATCCGCGTAGTAGCGGACGTCTTTGGCGGCATTGTCCAGTGACATCCATGGTGTGAAATCGCGCTCGAGCGTCGAAGCGCCGTAGAGATCAAGCATCCCGCTGCGTCCGCCGGCCGCAGAGATGATCTTGATGGCCTGATCGAGATCGAGCCCGTCCTTTGCTGCGAGTGCGAACCCTTCGCACCACGCGAGAACGTTCGCAAATGCAATAAAGTTATGGATCAGCTTCAGCCGGATTGCATGGCCGGTCGGACCAATGTGGAAGACGTTTTCCGCGTAGCAGGAGAAGTACGGCCGCAACGCGTCGAGCAATTCGGCGTCGCCGCCGTAAAGCACATTGACCTGGCCGGCGTCCGCATGCTTCGGCGTTCGCGTCATCGGTGCTTCGGCGTAGCGCATTCCGGCCCCGGAAACGGCGTCGTTCAGACGCGCGACGCTAGCCGGATTGGAGGTTGTGTGATCCACGACAATAAGGTCGTCAGGACCCGGTATATGCAACAGGCCGTCCGGCCCCGTCACCATCTCGTCGACCTGCTCTGCGGTATTCACGCAGAACATGATCACCGTGCAGGTGCTGCGCAGCTCCGCCAAGCTTTCTCCGGCCTGCGCACCTAGTGAGACGACGTCTGCCACCGCCTCGGCCCGCACGTCCAACGCGCGAACGTGGACGCCGTTCTTGACGAGATTCTTCACCAGGCCGCGGCCCATACCGCCGAGCCCCACGAAACCCACTGGTTTCAAATCCGTCATGGCCGTGTTCTCCGAGCGAGGATGTTTGGCAGAAGCAGAATGGTCGCGAGGGCGGCGCACGTCAGACCGAGCGCGATAACTTCGCGGTTGCCGACGGCTTCACCCAGCAGGATTGCGCTAGAGTATACGCCGACGATCGGAATCGCGAGCGTGCCCAGCGCCGCGACCGTGGCTGGAAACAACTTCACAATCCGAAAATAGGCCCATTGGCCAAATGTCATTGGCAGGAGAATCACATACGCCACCGCCCAAAGAACGGGTTCAGATAAGGTGAACGGATTGGGTGGTGGTTCCGTCCACACCGCGATCGCGGTGACGGGTATGGCAGCGGCCAGCAATTGCCAGGCCATCGTGGTGACAACGGAGGCCGTCCAGGCGAACCGCTTGAAGAGAACGGTGCCGATCGCCCAGCATATGGCACCGCCGAGCATGAACAATGCCCCGATTGGCGCCTGCTCCAGTGTGACAAGATCGGGGCCGATCAAGACGGCCAGCCCGCAAAGACCCAGCGCAAGTCCGATCACCGTCAATGGCGTAATGCGTTCGCCAAGCAGCCAGGCGCTGGCCAGAGCGGCCCATACCGGCATTGTAAAGGCTATGATCACGGCGCGTCCGGCGGGCATCATTGTGACGCCAAACCCGGTCAGTACGTGCCAACCCATCACGGCAAACACCGACGTGAGCAACAACGCGCCGAATTCGTGCCGCGCAACTGTCAGCCGCTGACCGCTAATGGCGGCCAGTGCCAGCAGTCCGAGGCCGCCAAAGACCAAACACGCCCCCCGAAACCACCAGACGGATATCTCGGTCAGCGCAATCTTCATGACCGGCCAGTTGAAACCCCAGACGAACGTGAGCCCGATCAGGAGCAGAAGGCCTGCGCGCGGCAGTGCCGGGTTCGACGTGCTTTGCACCGGCGCTTGTTCCATGACGAAAACACCTCGGTCGCTGGGAGTCCGTCAGCGCGTCTTGCCCTGTCGGCAGGTTGAAACAGTCTTGATCGCTATCTCTGACGGACGCGCAACATCAGTATTGCAAGTGTGGGCCCAACACAAAAAGAGCCCGGTCAACTGACCGGGCTCCGTATCGATGCAGCGTTGAGATGTACGCTGCGATGTGGACTTTCTATGTCGCGTTAGACGCGCTGGCTGCCGGATCCAAACTCCGGATAGGCTTCGAGGCCGATCTCGGACTTGTCCATGCCTTCGAGTTCGTCTTCTTCCGAAGGACGCAGACCAATCGTGGCGGCCAGGAACAGCCACACCACCAAGCTCGATGCAGCCACGAAGATGCCGATCGCGACAACACCGACGACCTGCGGGACGATCGACACGCCGGTGTTCGTCCATGCCACGATGATCGTACCCCAGATACCTGCGAACAAGTGAACCGGGATCGCACCGACGACATCGTCAATCCGAAGCTTATCGAGCAGCGGCACCGTGAAGACGACGATCGCACCACCGACGGCACCGATGACAACGGCCTGCCAGATAGCCGGCGTGAGCGGCTCTGCCGTGATCGACACGAGACCGGCCAGCGCACCGTTCAGGGCCATTGTCAGATCAACTTTACCGTAGAACAGCTGGTTCAAGATGATCGCAGAGACAACGCCGGCTGCAGCAGCCAGGTTGGTGTTGACGAAAATCTTCGAAACCGAGGATGCGTCGGCGATCGTGCCCATGGCGAGCTGCGAAGCACCGTTGAAGCCGAACCAACCGAGCCACAGGATGAATGTGCCCAGCGTTGCCAGCGCCATGTTGGAGCCCGGCATCGGGATCACTTCACCGTTCGGACCGTACTTGCCACGACGTGCGCCGAGAACGATCGCGCCGACGAGGGCAGCCCAGCCGCCCGTGGAGTGAACCAGGGTCGAACCGGCGAAGTCAGAGAAGCCCATGTCGTCGAGCCAGCCTGTGCCCCACTCCCAGGAACCTTGGATCGGGTAGATGATGCCGCAGAGAACGACGACGAAAATCAGGAACGGCCAGAGTTTGATCCGTTCAGCAAGCGTACCCGAAACAATCGATGCCGCGGTCGCGCAGAACACCATCTGGAAGAACCAGTCGGAGCCGGTCGAATACGCATTCGCGGTATCGGAGGCCGGATCAGGCATGGTCACGGGCGAAATCGTGCCGATGTAGTCCTGAACAATCCAGTTGCCGTCGCCCGGATACATCAGATTGTAGCCGACAAGCCAGAACGCCAGACCGGCAATAGAATAAAGCGCGATGTTTTTCGTGCACTGCATGGCGACGTTTTTGGTGCGCACCATGCCCGCTTCGAGCATGGCGAACCCAGCCGCCATCCACATCACCAGGAAGCCACCCATCAGGAAGAGCAGTGTATTAAAGACGTACTGCGCTTCCTTCTGCACACCGGCCGCATCCGGGGCGTCTTGAGCGAGCGCCGGCGCCGCCAGGGCAATAACGGCGAATGCGGACGTCAGTCCGATTGCCGTCGTATTCAACTTAGACTTCACGTGATATCCCTCCAAACTTAGAGCGCTTCAGCGTCAGTTTCACCCGTACGAATACGGATGGTTTTCTCGACCCCAGAGACGAAAATCTTCCCGTCACCAATCTGTCCCGTCTTTGCCATCTCACCGATCGCTTCAATGGTCCGGTCGACGTCGGTTTCGGCAACGACCACTTCGATCTTGAGTTTTGGCAGGAAGTTCACGGCGTATTCTGCGCCGCGATAGATTTCTGTGTGACCCTTTTGGCGGCCGTATCCTTTGACCTCCGTTACGGTCATCCCTTCGATCCCGAGGTCGGTCAGACTTTGCCGAACTTCCTCGAGTTTGAAGGGCTTGATGATCGCTGTGATGAGTTTCATGCGAGCACCTCTCCGGTTTCCCCAACCAGGCAGGCGGTTCTACACGTCGTGCAAGCACCGCCAGACCGAGAGCGACCGCCGTCAGCCGCCCTTTCACCAGCCGCGTAGGAATCAAACCGCATGCCAGTTTGGGGAAATCTTATTAAATCATTGAAATTAAATAGAATGTCAGTGAGATGCCTAGGAAAATAGCAACTTCAGCCTCTGACATTCGCACAAAAAATATGCAAAATCGAAAAAATGCACATATTTAGGGCGGCTGATGGAGAGGTCGTGAACTTGAGGGCGGCGTGCAGTCGTTTGCCCGGTACGGACTAAGCTAGCCCCGATTGATTTCCAGCCAACTGATCTGGGCTTGGCCGATCCGCCGCTGCTATCGGCTGCCTACTGAACAACGAACGAGGTGTCTCGGCGGCGCATCAAGCCTTCCTGGGCTGCCGATGCCACAAGCTGGCCGTCGCGCGTGTAAAAACTGCCGCGGCAGAAGCCACGCGCACCACCGGCCCACGGACTGTCTTGGACATAGAGCAACCAATCATCCGCACGAAACGGACGATGGAACCACATCGCGTGATCGAGGCTCGCCAGTTGGACATCGCGATCGAATAACAGCTTGCCATGGGCGATCAACGCGGTGTCGAGCAGCGTAAAGTCGGAGGCATAAGCCAACACGCATTGATGGAGCCGTTCGTCGTCCGGCAATTGCGCCGCCGCCCGAAGCCATGTCGCCTGCTTCGGCGCTTGGGGTTGGCGGGCAACATAGCGCGTCGGATCGACAGGGCGCATCTCGATCGGCCGGACCCGTTGAAGGTAGCTGCGCACATTGTCCGGCAGGCTGTCGCCGACCTGCTTCATCAAGTCCTGCTCACTTGGCAGATCGTCCGGCGCTGGGACCGATGGCATGTCCGACTGATGCTCAAAACTCTCTTCGTGTTTGTGGAACGAAACGCTGGTGGCGAAGATCGCGCGACCTTTCTGAATGGCCGTGACGCGGCGTGTCGTAAAGCTGCCGCCGTCGCGGAGGCGATCAACCTCATAGATAATCGGTTGGGCCGGATCACCGCCGAGTAGAAAGTAGGCATGCATCGAGTGCACGGTGCGGTCCGGATCGACCGTGCGGCCAGCCGCCACCAGTGCCTGGCCGAGCACCTGTCCACCGTAAACGCGCTGCCAGCCTTCGCTTTGGCTGGTGCCACGAAACAAATTGACTTCCAGCTGCTCAAGATCGAGCAGGGACAGCAGGACATTCAGCGCCTGATCGCTGCGATCGGTGTGCGACATTTGCGGGCTTTCGGTTGGCAGTCGTGATATGGGAAGGGACAGGGCGCGCTCCAACCTGTCAACTGGCCGGCGCGCTGGTGGCAACCCGGGAGAATTGTGCCAGGGAGCATTCTAACAGTGCCGATCGCTGCCGAAACCGAAACGCACCTCGCCCACGACGACTATGATATTGCCATTGTCGGCGGCGGCTTGGCTGGTGCCACGCAAGCCATTGCGCTCGCAGCCACCGCAGGTCCATCGCTGCGGATTGCGCTTGTCGATGCGCCGGCGTCAAGTGTGCGCGGCAACCATGATCCCCGGGCCACTGCAATCTCAGCGGCGTCACGGCAGCTGCTGACCGCGATTGGCGTTTGGCCCGATGTCGCGCAAGATGCGCAGCCCATTGTCAAAATCGAGTTATCCGATACCGGCACGGACGACGCGGTACGGCCGACGCGTCTGAGTTACGATAACACCGTCATCGGCCCGGACGGCGCAAGGGCACCGGCCGCGCATATCGTGCCAAATGCGGCGCTGGAGAATGCCGTTCAGGCGCGCGTGCACAACGTCAGCTCGATTCATCGCGTCACGGCCCGTGTGACAGCACTTGCTGAAACCAGCACAACAGTGTCCCTCGCGGCAACGGATCGGCGTCTGACAGCGCGTCTTCTCATCGCGGCGGACGGCCGTCGGTCACGAATCCGCCGGCTTAGCGGCATTCGCGCAACGACGCGCACGCATCGCCAATCGGCCTGCCTTGCGATTGTCGCACATGAGCTGCCACATAATGGTATTGCAAAGCAGCATTTCCTGCCTGGAGGGCCATTTGCCAGGTTGCCGCTAACCGGCAACCGGACGTGCGTCACGTGGACTGAGCGAACGGCCGAGGCGACACGGCTTGCATCCCTCTCTGACGATGCATTTCTGGCTGAGCTGTCGAAGCGCTTCGGCCATGAGCTCGGGCAGCTGCAACTGATCAGCGATCGCGCCCTGTTTCCGCTCGAAACGCAAATCAGCCGTGAGCTTTATCGCGGCCGTACGGCTTTGGTTGGAGACGCGTGCCGGTCCGTTCATCCCATTGCGGGCCAAGGACTGAATTTGGCATTTCGCGACGTTGCAGCCCTAACCGAATGCGTCGTCGACGGGATGCGCGACGGCTTGGATCCAGGGGACCGTCAGGTTCTTGCACGCTATCAGCGCTGGCGGCGATTCGATTCGGTGATGTCCTCGACCGCCTTCGACGGTTTGAATTCCCTGTTTTCCTCTGATCTTCAAGCCGTGCGCACGGTGCGAGAGTTGGGGCTCACCGCCGTTGACCGTTTGCCGGCATTGAAACGGTTTTTTGTGACTGAAGCCGCTGGTTTAACGGGCGAAGTTCCACGATTGCTGCGCGGCAAACTTGTGCTTTAGTTGCTGAAATCCGCGGGCAGATGAAATCGAATGTCGCGGTGATTTGAGCGCTTCGTCTGTAAATCCGCAATCAGGGGGTTTAACTTCATATTGCGATTGTCCTATCTACCCTGTGGCCTACATCGCTGCGGGCCGCGCCGCAGCCATGACAGATCAGGTGCCCACCCCGCGGAACGATAGGACTAGAGGCAATCATGGCCCGACAAGCGCTGAACGAAGCCTTCGCGCAGACCTCCTTCCTGCACGGCGTAAATGCCGCCTATGTCGAAGAAATGAAAACGCTCTACGAGAGCAATCCCGGCTCCGTAAGCGATGAATGGCGCCTGTTCTTTCAGAGCTTGAATGAACAGCCCAGTGGAACGCCGAACGGCGATGGGCCGTCGTGGGGACGCGATCTGAACTCGCTGCAGCAATTTGATGACGCAGATCTGGTGTCCGCTTTAACAGGTGACTATGCCGCACTGGAGCGCCGCGTCACCACACGCATTCAACAGCGCGCCTATGAACACGGCGTCGACCTGTCGATGGGCGCCTCGCTCCGTGCCACACAGGACTCCATTCGTGCCTTGATGCTGATCCGCGCCTATCGGGCGATGGGTCACCTTGTGGCAGATCTTGACCCACTCGGCCTGTCAGAGCGGACCATTCACAACGAATTGCGGCCGGAAACTTACGGTTTTACGGAACAAGACCTCGACCGACCGATCTTCATCGATCGTGTACTCGGACTCGAGACGGCAACAGTCCGTCAGATCGTATCGATCCTGCAGCGCACATACTGCCGGAAAATCGGCGTCGAGTTTCTCCATATTTCAACACCCGGGCAAAAGGCCTGGATCCAGGAACGCATCGAAGGTGCGGAAAAGGACATTACCTTCACGGTTGAAGGTAAAAAGGCGATTTTGAACAAACTGATCGAGGCCGAGGCCTTCGAGAAGTTCTCAGACATCAAATACACTGGAACGAAACGGTTCGGTCTCGAAGGCGGGGAATCTATGATCCCCGCTCTCGAACAGATCATTAAGCGCGGCGGCCAACTGGGGATGAAAGAGATCGTCCTGGGCATGGCGCACCGCGGCCGGCTTAACGTTCTGGCCAATGTGATGGGCAAACCTCATCGCGCGATTTTCAACGAATTCAAGGGTGGTTCGTTTAAGCCAGACGACGTCGAAGGGTCAGGAGACGTCAAGTATCACCTCGGCGCGTCTTCGGACCGCGCCTTCGATGGCAACAATGTCCACTTGTCGCTTACGGCCAATCCATCACACTTGGAGATTGTGGATCCGGTCGTGCTCGGCAAGGTCCGCGCGAAGCAGGATCAGCACGGCGACGCAGAACGCTCTAAGGTTCTAGCTCTCCTGATCCATGGCGATGCCGCGTTTGCCGGCCAAGGCGTTGTCGCCGAGTGCTTCGGGCTCTACGGCTTGAAGGGGCATAAGACGGGCGGCTCGATCCACTTCGTGATCAACAACCAGATCGGCTTTACAACCAATCCGCGTTTCTCGAGATCCTCTCCGTATTGCACAGACGTCGCCAAAATGATCGAGGCGCCAATATTCCACGTGAATGGAGATGACCCCGAAGCGGTTGTGCATGTTGCGAAAATCGCAACGGAGTTTCGCCAGAAATTCGGCAAGCCAGTCGTCATCGATATGTTCTGCTATCGTCGCCACGGCCACAACGAAAGTGACGAGCCGGCGTTTACGCAACCGCTGATGTACAAGGCGATCAAGAGCCATCCCACGGTCACGACGGTTTATGCCAAGCAGCTCGCTGATGAAGGCGTTGTTTCGAATGCCGAATTCGATCAAATGCGCGCCGACTTCCGGTCGCACCTCGATGCAGAGTTCGAAAACGCGGATAGTTTCCGGCCGAACAAGGCCGACTGGCTGGACGGTCGCTGGTCCCACATTGGATTTGCTGAAGACGAGGCCCGGCGTGGCAACACCGGCGTCGACCTCACGATCTTGCAGGATATCGGACGTCGCGTCACAACAATCCCGGATGACTTCAATGCCCATCGCACGGTGCGGCGTCTCGTCGATCGCCGGCGCGAGATGATCGAGACGGGTGAAGGCATCGACTGGTCCATGGCCGAGCACCTCGCCTTCGGTACGCTCCTGAAAGAGAAATACCCGGTCCGCTTGTCAGGACAGGATGTGGAACGGGGTACGTTCTCCCAAAGACATTCTGTGCTTCTTGATCAGGACAATGAACGCCGTTTCGTGCCGCTGGCGCATATTGCGCCCGACCAGCCGGATTTCGAAGTGATCAACTCCATGCTCTCGGAAGAGGCCGTGCTTGGCTTTGAGTATGGATTTTCGCTGGCTGAGCCGATGGCGCTCGTGATGTGGGAAGCGCAGTTCGGAGACTTTGCGAACGGCGCTCAGGTTGTCATCGACCAGTTCATTTCATCCGGCGAGCGCAAGTGGCTACGGATGTCCGGACTGGTTCTGTTGCTGCCGCATGGCTACGAGGGTCAAGGTCCCGAACACTCTTCGGCACGGCTTGAGCGCTTCTTGCAGCTGTCCGCGGAGGACAACTGGCAGGTCGCAAACTGCACCACGCCGGCCAATTACTTCCATATCCTGCGGCGGCAGCTGCATCGCAAGTTCCGCAAGCCGTTGGTGATCATGACGCCGAAGTCGCTCCTGAGACATAAGCGCGTTGTGTCGAACATAAACGAGATGGGGCCGGACACCTCGTTCCACCGCGTGCTTTGGGATCTAGCGGACAGAAACCATCATCCGGACGTTACGGATCTCGCACCGGTGAAACCGGACAAAGAGATCAGGCGGGTCGTTCTGTGCTCCGGCAAGGTCTATTACGACCTCGTCGATGCGCGGGCGAAAGAAGGCATCGACGACGTCTATATCCTGCGGGTGGAGCAGCTCTATCCGTTCCCGGCGCGTAGCCTGATTTCGGAGCTCGAGCGGTTCCCTGGCGCTGAGATCGTCTGGTGCCAGGAAGAACCACGGAACATGGGCGCATGGATGTTTATTGAACCCAACGTGCGCTGGGTTCTCGATCATATCGGCGCCGAGCAGGTCCATCCGCGGTATGCGGGCCGGCCGGCGTCCGCGTCGCCGGCGACAGGCCAGGCCTCCAAGCATAATCAGGAACAGCAGGCACTTGTGGCTGAAGCGTTGAAAAGTTGATCGGGCTCGCGGCGGGTTCGGCATTAGGATTGCGACAGTCGATTGATATCGGCACTGCGACAGGTTCACGGAAGGACGACGAACGAAATGAGCATTGAGATTCGCGTGCCGACACTCGGCGAGAGCGTGACCGAGGCCACGGTCGGCCAATGGTACAAGAAAGAGGGCGATGCGATTGCCGTTGATGAACCGCTCGTCGAGTTGGAAACCGATAAGGTCACGGTTGAAGTCCCTGCACCATCTGCCGGAACGCTGGCCTCGATTGCGGTCCAGCCCGGTGACACTGTCGAAGTTGGTGCGGTGATCGGCGCCATAGCCGCAGGCGCCGGTGCGCCCGCCGCCGCGCCGACGGCTGCTGCCCCATCTGCTGCCGCAAGCCAATCGCCTGAGACGTCGTCGCCGGCGTCTGCCGATAGCGGAATGCCGCCAAGCCCGGCTGCCCGTAAGATCCTAGACGAAAAGGGGATGAGCGCCGACGACGTCAATGGCTCCGGCCGGCGCGGTCAGGTGTTGAAGGAAGATGCGGCAGCCGCCCAGCCTGGTTCCACGGCGGCTGTGGCGCCGAGCGGCGCAAGTTATGCCGGCCTTGTCCCGGCCCCGGCGCCGTCTCAGAGCGTGCGGACGCAGTCGCCACCACAGGACGGAGTTCGCGAAGAGCGCGTACGGATGTCACGTCTGCGCCAGACCATCGCCCGGCGGCTCAAGGATGCGCAGAACACGGCCGCGATGCTCACGACGTTTAACGACGTCGACATGGGCAACATCATGGAGCTGCGGAAAGAGTACAAAGACCTGTTTGAGCGTCGCCACGGCGTGAAGCTCGGTTTCATGAGCTTCTTCGTGAAGGCGTGTATTCAGGCACTGAAAGATATTCCGGCCGTTAACGCGGAAATCGACGGCAGTGATCTAATCTACAAGAACTACTACCACATTGGCGTGGCCGTCGGGACGGAGAAGGGTCTGGTTGTCCCGGTGATCCGCGAGGCCGATCGCATGGGTTTGGCCGAGATCGAAATGGCAATCGGCGACTTTGGCCGACGCGCGCGCGACGGCAAGCTCGGCATCGAAGACATGCAAGGTGGCACGTTCACGATTTCCAACGGCGGTGTTTACGGTTCGATGCTGTCGACGCCGATTCTCAATGCGCCGCAGTCCGGCATTCTCGGTATGCACCGTATCGAGCAGCGCCCTGTCGTCATGAAGGATGGGTCGATTGCGGCGCGGCCGATGATGTACCTCGCGTTGAGCTACGACCACCGTATTGTGGACGGCAAAGAGGCCGTGACGTTCCTTGTGCGCGTCAAGGAAAATCTTGAGGATCCGCAGCGCTTCATCCTGGAGTCATAATCCACGATGACTCCGGAGTTCATCATAACGGCGCTTGTCGTTGCGCTGATCCCAGGCACCGGTGTGATCTACACCATTGCGACGGCAATGTTGCGCGGCCGCGCGCAGGGCGTTGCCGCCGCGTTCGGATGCACTCTGGGTATCATCCCGGCGATGCTGGCATCGATTGCAGGCGTGGCCGCCATTCTTCACACCAGCGCAATTCTCTTTACGGCGCTGAAGTACGCCGGGGCGGCCTATCTGCTCTACCTCGCCTGGAAGGTTCTGACGGACGACGGACCGGTTTCTTTGAACGAGGCCAAGCCGAATGCCACGTCCACGATTTCCGTCGTATGGCTCGGGTTCCTGCTGAACATTCTCAACCCGAAGCTGTCGGCGTTCTTTCTGGCGCTGTTGCCGCAGTTCGTTGATCCGAGTACGCCGGGCGCTGTTGTCAGCATGCTCGGGAATGGCTTTGTGTTTATGCTGGTGACGTTCGTTGTATTTGTCGGATATGCCGCGCTCGCATCGTTGGCGCGCGAGCGCGTGCTGCGGAGCGCCGGCTTACTCAAATGGATGCGCCGCACTGTAGCCCTGTCATTTGCGGCGTTTAGCGTGCGGCTTGCAATGGCTGATCGATAAGCCTCCAACACCGCCTACCGCGTTGAGAAAGATCTGAAATGAGCGACCAAAATTACGACCTTGTCGTCATCGGAACCGGCCCTGGCGGTTATGTTTGCGCAATACGTGCAGCACAGCTCGGCATGAAGGTCGCGGTTGTCGAAAAGCGATCCACCCATGGCGGAACGTGCCTGAACGTCGGCTGCATTCCGTCGAAGGCTCTGCTGCATACCTCGGAACTCTATGACGAAGCCAAGCACGGCATGTCTGAGATGGGCATCGAGGTCTCGCCGAAGCTCGATCTGACGAAGATGATGGCGTTCAAGGCGGAAGGCGTGAAGGGCAACGTCGATGGTGTCGCCTACCTTCTGAAGAAGAACAAGATCGACGCATTTCAGGGAACCGGCACAATCACGGCGCCGGGCCAGGTCACGGTAACACCGCAGAATGGCGGAGATGTCCGAACGCTGACCACGAAGAACATCGCGATTGCAACGGGTTCAGACGTTGCGCAGCTTCCTGGCATCGAGATCGACGAAAAGCAGGTTGTCTCGTCGACCGGAGCGCTTGAGCTGGAACGTGTTCCCAGCAAGATGCTGATGGTAGGTGCCGGTGTTATCGGGCTTGAACTGGGTTCGGTTTGGCGGCGATTGGGCGCCGAGGTTCATGTTGTCGAGTTCCTCGACCGCATCATTCCCGGCATGGACGGTGAGGTTGCCCGGCAGTTCCAGCGTATCCTTCAAAAGCAGGGGATCACGTTCCAGCTGTCGTCGAAGGTCACGAGTGTCCGCAAGGATACGAACGGTTGCACGGTCACGATCGAGCCAGCCGCGGGCGGTGAAGCGGAAGAACGGACCGCCGATGTCGTGCTCGTCGCGATTGGCCGAGTGCCATTTACGGACGGTCTTGGTCTCGAAACGGTCGGGGTCGACCGGGACAATCGCGGTCGTGTGATCGTCGACGAGCATTTCCGGACAAATGTCGACGGCATCTACGCGATCGGCGACGTCATCGTCGGCCCGATGCTGGCGCACAAGGCCGAGGACGAGGGCATCGCTTTGGCCGAGCACTTGGCTGGGCAGTCCGGTCACGTGAACTATGGGGTCATTCCCAACGTGATCTACACCTTCCCCGAGGTTGCGTCCGTCGGACAGACGGAGGAAGAACTGAAAGACGCCGGCATCGCTTACAATGTCGGCAAGTTTCCGTTCACAGCCAACGGTCGCGCGAAGGTCAACCGGACGACGGATGGCTTTGTGAAGGTCCTGGCCGATGCACAAACCGACCGTATTCTGGGTGTCCACATTATCGGGCCGCACGCTGGCGAGATCATTGCGGAAGCCAGCGTCATCATGGAGTTCGGGGGATCGGCTGAAGATCTCGCGCGCACCTGCCATGCACACCCGACGCTGACTGAGGCGGTCAAGGAAGCGGCAATGTCCGTCGACAAGCGCGCAATCCATATGTGAGGCGGTTCGGTCTGAAACACCTCAGATTGGTCAAGCTGAACCAATCATCGTTTGCCGACGCTGGAAAACGTCTGCTTATGGCGGAAAAGATCTAGGGGGCGCGGTCTTGCCCGAGCGCGCCGTTCTCTATGCGCGATGCGCTCGTCGTCGCGAAGCGGCTGTTTGCGTAAAGGTCATGGCAATGGCGCCCAGTAATCAGCGCGCAGAGGTCCTTGGTGAGTCTGCGCAGACGTCTGATAAGTCCGCAATTGGAATCGCGCTGATCATTGCGGCGTCGCTGATCGTACCGTTTGCGGACGGATTTGTGAAACTGATCGCGAATGACTACTCGGCCCTGCAGCTGGTTTGGCTGCGCTATGGGCTTCAGAGTCTCTTTCTCTTGCCGATCATGCTGTGGTGGTACGGCGCGAACGCATTCGTGACGCAGCATCCGGTAAGCCAGGCATTGCGCTCGTTGTTTATTGGCGGCGGCGCCCTGTGCTTCTTCTCGGCTGTCCGATACATCCCGCTTGCGGACGCGGTTGCGGTGTTTTTCGTTCAGCCTTTCATTGTGACAACACTCGCGCCGCTGCTGCTGGGTGAGCGTGTCGGGGCTTGGCGCTGGACGGCCGTATTCGCCGGATTCCTGGGCGCGCTCATCGTCATTCGGCCAGGCTTTGAGGGCGTGAATGTGGGCACCCTCTACGCACTGGGTGCCGGGGCTTGCTTTGCAATGTTCGCCATTTTGACGCGCCGAGTCGGTGTCAGCGATCCGCCGATGGTGACCAACTTTCTAACCGGCCTCGGTGTCACGCTTCTTGCGACGCCTGCGATTCCCTTCCTCTGGGTCACCCCGTCAGCTGCGGACGTTCCGATCATTCTGACATTCGCAACCTTTGGTGCTTGCTTTTCTTTATTGTTTACAATGGCGTATGCATACGCGACAGCATCAGCGCTCGCGCCGTTCACTTATGTGGAGCTCTTGGGGGCCGTTGTTGCCGGATATCTGATGTTCGGCGACTTGCCGGACGGGTACACGTGGTTGGGCATGGCGGTTATCTCTGTCAGCGGTCTTGTGATTGTCTGGCGCGAAAATCGGCTGAGAAAGTCCCAACTGATTGTGCCCGTTGAGAACTGATTGGCCCGCGTCTGCGTTGCAGTGTTGGAACGCGCAACGTGGAGACCTTGTAAATGGCTCAGCTCGCCGTTGCTTATCTCGCGACTGCGGTCGTGTTTCTCGTGCTCGACGCCCTTTGGCTCGGGCGTGTTGCGACGCACTTCTACAAGTCTCAATTGGGCGCGCTTCTGGCGCAGCCGTTCAACCTTCCTGCTGCCGCTGGCTTCTATCTGATCTACTGCGTCGGCATCATCATTTTCGCCGTCAGTCCGTCGTTGGCGTCAGGAAACTGGGTGCACGCGGCCCTCTACGGCGGGCTCTTCGGCTTCTTTTGCTACGCCACCTACAACATGACCAACATGGCGACCATCCGGAACTGGCCGTTTCGGATGTCCGTTGTCGATATGGGCTGGGGTACGGTGTTGACGGCGGTCTCAGCCGCTGCCGGTACACTAACGACGCGTATGCTTTTTGGTTGAAGGAGGTCGTCTCATGGCACGAAAATCCATTTATCAACTCAGCCGCCTGAGTATCGCATTCGTCGCCGCAGTGGGCATCTCACTCATGGCGGCCCCGCCGGCGCTGAGCCAGAGCACAGCGCAACCATCCGCTGAAAAGTCGGTGATCGCGCCTGAGAAGTCCAAGCAGCGCAAGATGAAGCTCGACGAACTCTTCGGTCGCTTGAACAGTGCAAAGGACAGCGCTGCCGGTGCCGCAATCGTGAAAGAGATTTGGGAGACTTGGTTCGCATCGGGAAACGTTGACGTCGACGCCTTGATGAATCAGGCGCGCCTCGCGGTTCAAGAAGGTGGCATCGAGGAGGCGTTCGGCGCACTGGATCGGGTCATTGAGATCGCGCCGGACTACCCGGAAGGTTGGAATCGGCGCGCCACGCTCAACTTCATGCTCGGCAGACACGAGCGATCTGTGCGCGATATCCAACAGACGTTGGCGCGAGAGCCCCGCCACTTCGGCGCCTTGTCCGGGCTCTCGCAGATTCTGGCCGCGGCGGGAAAGTGGAAGGGCGCGCTCAAAGCCTACGAGAGGGCCCTCGCGGTTAATCCCTTCCTTCCCAACAAGGATGCTGTTCTCAAGCAACTACGAGAGAAGGCGCTCGGCAGCGCGCTATAGCGAACTCGTGATGTGCCTCAGAACCGCTCAACCTCCTAAAACCGCTCAACCCATGGGCGCAGTTCGATTTCCCACGTCCACGCGCTGCGCGGTTGCTTGGCAACGTGCATGTATGTGTCGGCGATCGCATCCGGGTTCAACCACTTGTCGGGTGACTCGCCATCGCCCTCGATCCGCCCGCGCTCTGGATTGCGAACGCCGCCGTCGATAACGAAATGTGCGACGTGGACGCCCTGCGGCGCGAGCTCGCGGGCCATGGATTGCGCGAGCCCGCGCAATGCGAACTTGCCCATAGCGAACGGTGCAGATTGCGGGTAGCCCTTCACACTGGCAGATGCGCCCGTAAACAAGATCACGCCGGCGTTGCGCGGCACCATGCGCTTTGCGGCTTCGCGGGCCACCAGATAACCGCCATATGCCGAGACGTTGATGGCCTGCGCAACCTCGGCCGGGTCGAGGTCCAGAAACGGCCCGCGAGCGCGGGCACTGGCATTGTAAAGGACGAGGTCGAGTTCGCCCGGCTCACGATCAATTGCCGTAAAAACCGACGCGACATCGTCAATCTTCGTTGCATCGCATGCTGCCGTCTGCGCACCGGTCTCGGACGCAAGGCTGGCGAGTTTGTCGGTGTCCCGCGCGGCCAGCGTGAGAGCGTATCCTTCCCCGACGCACAAACGCGCGAATGAGGCGCTGATACCGCTGCCGGCTCCGACGATCAGAGCTTGTTTCTTTGTCATTCTGTTCAATCCGGTCGTGGTTTGATCAATGAGCGTTGTGCGTCAACGTATCACTGCGCAGGCCGCCTGAACATTCACGACTGAGGCCGCGGAAACATCACGAAGATCTGGGATGCGCGGCATCGTAGATTGCGAGCAAGCGCTCACGGTCGACTTCGGTGTAAATCTGTGTCGTCGACAAGGAGGCGTGACCCAGCAACTCCTGGATTTGGCGCAGATCCGCACCAGACGACAGGAGATGCGTCGCAAAGGAGTGACGCAAAGCATGTGGGGTTGCCGACTGCGGCAAACCGAGGACTTCCCGTAAGCGCTCCATCACCAGTTGGACGATGCGCGGAGATAGCGGCCCGCCACGAACGCCGCGAAACACTGCGTCGTCCGGTCCAAGTTCAAACGGGCAGAGGCTTAGGTACTGTGCGACGGCGGCAATCGTGACCGGCAAGACAGGAACCATGCGTTCCTTGCCGCCCTTGCCGGTGACAATCAGAACGTCGCGCTGCGCGGTTGGCGCGTCTTTGACTCGTAACGATAAGGCCTCGGAGACTCGCAGTCCGGAGCCGTAGAGCAAAAGCAAGACGGCGGTGTCGCGCGCTGCAACCCAGTCTTCGTCCGCTGTGGCCGCATCCGCAACTTGTAGCGCTTTATCGATCGTCAGTGGCTTGGGCACGGAGTGCGCGACCTTCGGCCGACGAACGCGGGCGATGGCCGTGTTCTCCAACTCCAGATGTGTTTCCAACCATCTGAAAAACGTTCTCAAAGCTGACAGAGTCCGGGCGAGCGAGCGGTTTTGTGCGCCGTCACGGCGGCGCGCGGACAAAAACGTACGAATGCGCCCCACATCGAGCCGCTGCAGATCCGCTAGGCAGGGCGGATGGCCGAGATCGCGATGAAGAAATCCAAGAAACTGGCGCAGATCTCGCTCATAGGCTTCGCGCGTCTTTTCCGACCGCCCACGCGTCGCAACGAGATAATTGAGCCAGTCCGATACGGCAGCCGCAACATCACCGTCGAGCGGGAGTTGAGCTTGAGGTATTTCCGGCTGTCGCTTCGTCACGTGTCGTCCCATCGCGCAATAGATTCAAGCAGGAATGATAGCGATGATTCGCCGGCAAGGCGTTAACCGGTCATGACCGCCGCTATCGCGCGCTGACAAGTTTCGGGTCGCCACGACCGTCGTGCAGCCATACCCAGCAGCAATCCAAGAAAACGTGGAGCTGTAACGGATGCTGTTGTCCAACAAGACGGTTATCGTGACCGGGGCGAGTAGTGGAATTGGCGCCGTGTCCGCGCGTCTCTTCGCTGAGCACGGCGCCAATGTCGTCCTCGCGGCACGCCGAGAGGATCTTCTGCGTAGGCGTGCGGACGAGATCAGAGACGCCGGCGGTCAGGCGGCCTACTTGGCCGGTGACGTCAAAGACGAACAGTACGCAAAGGCGCTTGTTGGTCTTGCGGAGTCGGAATTCGGAGGCCTCGATGCCGCCTATAACAACGCTGGCTGGGTCGGAGAGCTGGTGCCGGTTCCGGAAATGGCAACGGCGAACTGGCGTGATGTCGTTGACACGAACCTGACGAGTGCCTACCTCGCCGCCAAATATCAAATCCCTGCCCTCAAGCGTCGCGGGGGCGGATCCATCGTGTTCACGTCGTCGTTTGTCGGGCACGCGATCGGCCTGCCCGGCATGGGTGCTTATGCAGCCGCCAAGAACGGGCTGATCGGCCTGACCCAGGTTCTCGCGGCGGAGCATGGCTCAGACGGCGTTCGGGTCAATGCTCTGCTGCCGGGTGGAACCAAGACGACCATGGCCGGCGATGATCCGCAGGTCTTAGCTTACGTCAAAAGCCTGCACGCCCTACAGCGGATGGCCGAGCCGGAAGAGATCGCGCAAGCCGCGCTGTTCCTCGTGTCGGATCAGTCGTCTTTTGTGACCGGGAGCGCCATGACCGTCGACGGCGGAAACTCGATCTTCAAGCCACCTCCGGCGAATACGAGCGACAACCTGGAACCAACCGAAGCCGCTACAGCGCGTTGACGTCGGCAGACCCGGCCGGCTTCAACGTCACCGCCGTTCCGTAAGCGAGGATTTCGGCAGCGCCGGCCATGACCATTGAGGTTGAGAAACGCACACAAATGATGGCGTTTGCGCCTGTCGACTCGGCATGGGCCACCATGCGGTCTTTGGCTTGCTCGCGCGCCTCCGCCATCAGCTTGGTATACTCGCGAACCTCGCCACCGACGACGTTGCGCAGTGCCGCGACAAAGTCGGTGCCGAGATGCTTCGCCCGTATGACGTTGCCGCGCGCAATGCCGTGAACTTCCGCAATCTCGTAGCCCGGCACGGTCTCCGAAGTCGCAAGAATCATATTGCCCTCATTCGTGGATGTTCTTTTCGTAATAGTCGTCTTCTCGACTGGACAGACGCTGTGCAACGATCCGCATAAAGATATACGCCACAACTGCAAAGGCTATAAGAACGGGTATGCCGTAGGGCCAGGCCGCAATAACCCCCGCCAGCATGACGACGATCCAAACGGCCGCCGGGATCAGAATGATTATCAACGCCAATCTGTCGAGCGACATGTCCGTTTCCTCAATCAATCGATTCAGCTGATATTTTGTCCTGTCTTGGCCCAGTCCGCGAGAAAGGATTCAAGGCCTGCGTCTGTTAGCGGATGCTGGATCAGCGCTTTGAGTGTTGCCGGGGGAACCGTCGCAATGTCGGCTCCGGCAAGCGCGCATTGCTTCACGTGACCGACTGTGCGGACAGACGCGGCCAGAAGCTCCGTCGGAAGGTCAATATAGTTGTCGAAAATCTGGCTGATCTCCTGGATCAGTTCCATTCCGTCCAAACCAAGATCGTCCAGGCGCCCAATGAACGGTGAAACAAACGTAGCGCCGGCCTTGGCAGCCAGCAGGGCCTGGTTTGCCGTGAAACACAAGGTGACGTTGACCATTGTCCCTTCGTCGGTCAGCGTCTTGCAGGTCTTGAGGCCGTCCCATGTCAACGGGACTTTCACGGCCACGTTGTCGGCAATCTTCGCCAGAACGCGCCCTTGTGCAATCATTTCGTCGGCATCCGTCGCAGTGACTTCCGCACTGACGGGGCCATCAACGATTTCGCAGATCTCGGCGATCAAGGGCTGAAACTCACGGCCGGCCTTGGCAACCAGAGTTGGATTGGTTGTTACGCCGTCGATCAGGCCGGTTGCAGCCAACGCCTTGATCTCCGACACATCTGCGGTATCGACAAAGAACTTCATCCCCTATCTCCCTGTCCTGCGCTGCCGGAGCGCTAATCTGATATTGCCTTCGGCTTGCCTCAGCGCGTCGCGTACTTTCAAGTGAGCGATTCGAAAGTGGTCTTAGCGGTTCGAGGTTGGGTTTGGCCAGCATTCTGGATCTTGCCGGTGGCGAAGTGGCGGCGCGCACGCGCGTCCCCGTCCTTTTGCCGGTCGCGCTTGATCAAACCTACGACTATGTCGCGCCCGAAGATACGGACCTCCGACCCGGGCAGTTCGTCCTTGTCCCGTTTGGGCAGCAGTTCCGCCTGGGTGTGGTCTGGGACAAACCTGTCGGCACCGGAAAGGATGTGCCGGACGCCAAGTTGAAGCCGGTCTCGAACATCATTGACGTGCCGTCGCTGCCCCTAGTCGCCCTCAGATTTGCAGACTGGATCGCCCGATACACGCTTGCGCCGCTGGGCATGGTCTTGCGCATGATGATGGGCGCGCAGTCGGCCTTCGAACCGCCAAAGATGCGGACTGGTGTCGCGATTGTCGATGGCGCGGCACCGCCGCCGCGCATGACGCCGGCCCGGCAACGTGCTGTCGATATCGCGGCTGATGGGCTGATCCGGACCAAAGCCGCACTCGCTCAGGAAGCAGGCTGTACCACCGGCGTCGTCGACGGCTTGATCAAGGCGGGGATGCTCGTCGAGTGTGCCATTCCCGACCGTGGGTTTCCACAGCCTAAACCGGCGCACACGGTAGTTGCGTTCGATGGCGATCAACGCGCCGCCGTGGAAGGCCTGCGGGCGGCTGTCGCCAATAATACCTTCTCGACAACGTTGCTCGACGGCGTGACGGGGTCTGGGAAAACCGAAGTTTACTTCGAGGCGGTCGCCGCAGCACTGCATGCCGGGCGTCAGGTCCTGATTATGCTTCCGGAAATTGCGTTGACCAGCCAGTTTCTGCGCCGGTTCGAGGCGCGCTTTGGTGCGAAGCCCGTCGAATGGCACTCCGCGTTGCCGTCGGCCGAGCGCGGTCGTATCTGGCGCGGTGTTGGCTCCGGCGAGGTGCGCTGCGTTGTTGGCGCCCGCTCTGCGCTGTTTCTGCCGTATCCCCAACTTGGCTTGATTGTGGTCGACGAGGAGCACGACGCCGGGTTCAAGCAGGAGGACCGCGTACACTATCAGGCGCGCGACATGGCCGTCGTTCGCGGGCATTTGGGCAATGTGCCGGTTGTTCTGGCGTCTGCAACGCCCTCGGTCGAGAGCCATGTCAACGCCATCAGCGGCCGCTATCGCCACCTGATACTGCGCGGGCGTTACTCAGGCGTCGCATTACCGAACATTTCCGCAATCAACATGCGTGAGCATCCACCGGAGCGCGGCCGTTGGATGTCTCAGCCCCTGATTGATGCTGTGGCGGAAACGCTGGCCGCAAATCGACAGACGCTGCTGTTTTTGAACCGTCGCGGCTATGCGCCGCTCACGCTCTGTCGCGCGTGTGGGCACCGTATGGAATGTCCGCAGTGCACAGCCTGGCTGGTCGAGCATCGCTACAAGCGACGCCTTGATTGCCACCACTGCGGGTTTTCCCTGTCGATCCCGAAGAAATGCGCGAAATGCGGTGAGGAAGATACGCTGGTGCCCTGCGGGCCCGGCGTCGAGCGGATTGCTGAAGAGGTGCAGGAGCGTTTTCCGGACGCGCGACTGGCTCTTCTGTCGAGCGATCTCATCCCGACACTCACCGAAATGCGCGGCATAATCCGTCAAATCGAAGATGGCGAGATCGACATCATCATTGGCACGCAGATTGTTGCGAAGGGCCACCATTTTCCGGACTTGACGACGGTTGGCATCGTGGATGGAGATCTTGGTCTCGCGCAAGGTGCGGATCCTCGGGCCGGAGAACGCACATTTCAATTGCTCCACCAGGTCACCGGCCGTGCGGGTCGTGTCGGCGACCGTGGGCGCGGTCTGGTTCAGACGTACGCACCGGATCATCCCGTTATGAACGCGATCATAACTGGCGATCGTGAGGCGTTCCTCGCGCAGGAAATGCGGCAGCGCGAGATGGGCGGTCTGCCGCCATTCGGTCGGCTCGCGGCGGTTGTCGTCACTGCGAGGTCGAAAGACCTTGCCGCCGAGTATGCCCGGGAGATGGCG
Source organism: Pseudomonadota bacterium (assembly GCA_039186015.1). Lineage (GTDB taxonomy): Bacteria > Pseudomonadota > Alphaproteobacteria > Rhizobiales > Hyphomicrobiaceae > JBCBWG01. The sequence goes on along the minus strand of JBCDAH010000035.1, from coordinate 5,334 downwards.
CGGCGAGCACCACGTTCTGATCGCATAGGCGTTCTTGGCCCGGCGGAAGCGCCGATTGCCGTGGTTCGCGGTCGGTTCCGCTTTCGGCTGCTAGTTAAGGCGCCACGAGATCTCGACATTCAAGGCTATCTGCGGGCGTGGCTGAGTGCTTGCCCGCCAGCGAAAGGTGACCTCCGCGTGATTTTGGATGTCGACCCCTACAGCTTCCTCTGATCACCGTGACCGGTCGATTACGGTGCGAAACCAACGGACAGTCACTCGCGGATAGTCACGTGTCATTGGTCAGCGCCGACGCAGCTGCAGGCTTGCAGACCCCTGATCGCTCGTAATGGAAACCGACTGGTTCTGACCCGACACCACAATGGTTACGCGCGCCTGGACGCCGAACTGGACATTCTGCACCTCGCCAACGTAGCGATTTGCGGATACGCGTTTGAGTTCCCCAAGCTGATCCACCCGCGTGCTGCCGGTTGCGCACTTTGCGTTCAACGAAAACTCCTGTCCGGCGATGCGGCCGTACTTGACGCGGCAGGTGACGCGCTCCTGGTTGCCGGACTTGAGCTTCACGGTTCCCGTGCCGGACCAATTACCGGAAATCGATGCCGGCCCGGCTGCGTGAACCTGAACCGGAATCATGCCGGCCAGAAGTGTTGCAGCGACTGCAGCGGCCAGGTTGTGCTGATTGATGATCCGTGGAAATCGCATAACTCAATCCCTTGACTATATTCAATTATTGTCCACCGAGTGCGGCCTGATCGATTGATAATCGACGTCGTGCTTCCCGCGATCAGTGATGCTGTTATTGACGTGGTTGCGGAGACCGTCCCAAGCCAATCAATCGCGATCACGGTCGCCTCACCGCGCGTGAGCTGCCGCCACAAGTCCGTGCAGGTCGCCTCGATCGTCGACCCACCCGTAAGTGCACGTGATGCCGGGGAATGTTCCCGGCATGCGGCACGACAGACAACGGCGTCAGCGGCATCACGCCTCTGATCGAAGTGTTTCAACCAAATTCCAACAGGAGTCGTACGGGAGAACTCTCGATCGAGATTCGCAATTGTGCCTGCGATCAGCGCGCTATTGCTCGCGGTCGTGGTTGCAGCGCCGGCACATGCCGCAGCCTGCCACTATGGCATTTCGCAAGATGGCAAAGGCATGATCGGCATTGACGTCAGTGGTCATGCTGCAAAGAAGACGTGGGCCTGTAATCGCGCCCGCAAAGACAGAACTTTGCCGAGAGGCCACGCGCGGGACGTCCGTTGTAAGCGCTACGGATGATCTTTCTGTGCAAGCCCCTTGTCGCCTCCAACAGAGGCACATCCGCCGTCTGGGAATGCATCCTGTCCGTGATGCGACAGAGAACAGCGGCAGAGGCACCAGGTCTTTGATCGCAAACATCACAAACAATCGAAAATAGGAGTCATGCGAGTGCATTCTCGATCGAAGTTCGTAGCCATGCCTGCGATCGGCGCGGCATTGCTTGCGGCCGTGCTTACAGCTCCGGCGCATGCCGCCAATTGCAAATACGGCATCTGGCAAGACGGCAAAGGCATGATCGGCATTGACGCCAGTAGTTACGCGTCAAGGAAGAAGTGGGCCTGCGATCGCGCCCGCCGCAAATGTAAGCGCAAACTGGATCGCGCTAAGAGAAATGGGAAACTGCCGCGCGGAGCTTCATCCCGCGACATCCGATGTGAACGCTACGGATAGCCCGTTCGGGCCCGCTGTCCGTTGCATAGTTTGGCGGGCGGCGGGCCCGAATTCCTGGCCAATTGTTCCATTCAGAGCCGGCGATCACGAGGTCTCAGAGCATACTCAATATCTCTCACATCCGCGCGAAACTTCAGCCAGATCGCTTGATCGCGGTGTAGGGTCATGCTGGCTGCAACGAGAGCTGACCAAGCAGCCCAGGAGACCCGATATGACACCGACTGTCGTCAAGACCACATTCGCCGGAGCCGATGGGTCAAACCTCGCGGCACGAGTTGACTTGCCGGCAGGTCCGGTCCGCGGATTTGCGCTTTTTGCACATTGCTTTACGTGCTCGAAGGACCTCGCGGCGGCGCGGCATATCTCCGCCAAACTGGCCAGTCACGGGATCGGTGTTCTCAGATTTGATTTTACCGGCCTGGGCAGCTCAGAGGGCGAGTTTGCGAACACCAATTTCTCGTCCAATGTTGGCGATCTTCTGCGCGCGGCTGACCATCTGCGCCAGGCCTTCGAGGCCCCTCAGGTTTTGATCGGGCATTCGCTTGGCGGCGCCGCGGTCCTTGCTGCTGCCGGCGAGATCCGGGAAGTGCGGGCGGTGGCAACGATCGGCGCCCCGGCCGACGTCGGGCATGTTCTCCACAACTTCGGCTCGTCCGTCGAGCAGATCCGCAATGACGGTGAGGCGAAGGTCAACCTGGCTGGACGGGAATTCACCATCCGCAAGAGCTTTATCGACGACGCGGAAGGTCACCGTCTTGAGGATAAAGTGGCCAATCTCAAGAAGGCCTTGCTGGTGATGCACGCGCCGCTCGACGCCACCGTCGGGATCGACAACGCAACAAAGATCTTCGTAACGGCAAAACACCCGAAAAGCTTCGTGTCGTTGGACAACGCCGATCATCTTGTCTCGAAGCGCGATGATGCGGCGTTTGCCGCCCGCGTGATTGCGGCGTGGGCCTCAAAATACGTTCGCGCCGATGCGGTCGAACAAGCCAACAGCGAGACCGTCTTGGTGGAAGAAACCGGTCTTGGGAAGTTTCAGAACGCGGTGTTGTCCGGCAAACATCGTATCCTTGCTGATGAGCCGGTTAGCGTTGGCGGCCTCGATAGCGGACCTAGCCCGTACGACTATTTGGCGATCGCATTGGGCGCGTGCACAACGATGACCCTGCGGATGTATGCGGACTTCAAGAAGCTCGATCTGCCCAAGGTGCGCGTTACGGTCAGCCACGGCAAAGTCCCGGCCGGCCATTGTGAGGACTGCGGCGCGGTCGCTGAAGGCCGCTCCGGCAAGATTGACCGCTTCGAGCGCACCATTCACGTCGATGGCGAGTTGCCGCAGGAGATCTCGGACAAGCTGATCGAAATCGCCGATAAGTGTCCCGTCCACAAGACACTGACAGCTGGCGCTGCCGTGGTGACGAAGCGCGGTTAGCTTGGGAATCGCCAGCATTCTGCGCCGGCAAACGCAGACCCGACGCGGGAATTACGGGCCCCACATCGACGTCTGTTTGCGCCCTGTTAGCTAAGCTGATGCGCTGCGCTGGCTCCGCCGTTGGCCAAATGCCGCAGCCGGTGTGTGCGTGGCCAGTTGATGGCGCGCTCACGGCATGGTACGCAGCCCCCGCTTTACTGCCTGTGATCCGTGGCCTTGCTGCGGGTTTGTGGCGCGCAAACCTCATTCACTGCGCTGGAATTCGGGTGCTCCACCTCGAAGTCTTGCGGCAATCAACCAGAGAGTCTGCCTCGTGGCGACCGACGAAGCGAACACGGCGACGGTGCCAGGGCGTTATGCCTCGGCCCTGTTCGAGCTGGCTAAGGACGAGAACCGTATTGACGAAGTTGAGCAACATTTGACGGACTTGCAGGCGTTGCTTGACGACAGCGAGGATTTTACACGCCTCGTTCGAAGCCCGATTTACTCAGCAGACGAACAGATTGCCGCAATATCAGCCATAATGGATCATGCCGGCATCAGCGGGTTAGCCGCAAATTTCGTTAAACTCATCGCCCGAAATCGACGCCTTTTTGCGCTGGCGGACATGATCTCTGTGTTTCGCAAGTTGGCTGCACAGGCACGCGGTGAGGTCGAGGCTGATGTGACGTCTGCAGCCCCGCTGACGGATGAGCAGCGCCAGACGCTGGCCGAGCGGCTGCGGGTTGCAATCGGTCGCGACATACAACTCAACACAACGGTCGATCCGAGCTTGCTAGGTGGCCTGGTCATCAAGGTTGGCAGCCGGATGATTGATTCTTCACTCCGTACAAAGCTTGCAACGCTTAAGATGCGCATGAAAGAGGTTGGCTGATGGATATCCGCGCCGCTGAGATCTCCTCGATCCTCAAGGATCAGATCAAGAACTTCGGACAGGAAGCCGAGGTATCCGAAATCGGTCAGGTGCTGTCGGTTGGAGACGGCATCGCCCGCGTATACGGCCTCGACAACGTCCGCGCCGGTGAAATGGTTGAGTTTCCAGGCGGCGTGCGCGGAATGGCGCTGAACCTCGAATCGGACAACGTGGGTGTCGTGATTTTCGGCGACGACCGCGCGATCAAGGAAGGTGACACGGTCAAGCGAACGGGCGCGATCGTTGAGGTCCCGGTTGGTAAGGGTCTGTTGGGCCGCGTTGTTGACGGCCTCGGCAATCCGCTTGATGGCAAGGGGCCGATCGAAAACGCAGAAATGCGCCGTGTTGACGTCAAAGCGCCCGGCATTCTTCCGCGCAAATCTGTGCACGAGCCGATGTCGACAGGCCTCAAGGCCATCGACGCTCTGATCCCGATTGGGCGCGGCCAGCGCGAGTTGATCATTGGCGACCGCCAGACCGGAAAGACCGCAATCGTTCTTGACACGTTCCTGAACCAAAAGCCGCTCAACCAGGGCGATGACGAGGCTCAGAAGCTGTATTGCGTCTACGTCGCTGTTGGACAGAAACGCTCGACCGTTGCGCAGTTCGTGAAAGTCCTCGAAGAAAACGGCGCGCTTGAGTACTCCATTGTGGTTGCCGCGACGGCGTCCGATCCGGCCCCGATGCAGTACCTTGCCCCGTTCACGGGATGTGCGATGGGCGAGTACTTCCGCGACAACGGCATGCACGCGGTGATTGGATACGACGATCTGTCGAAGCAGGCTGTCGCCTACCGGCAGATGTCACTGCTCCTTCGCCGTCCGCCAGGCCGTGAAGCGTATCCTGGCGACGTCTTCTATTTGCACTCGCGGCTGTTGGAGCGCGCGGCGAAGCTCAACGAAGACAATGGCCTCGGATCACTCACCGCTCTTCCGGTCATTGAAACGCAGGCAAACGACGTTTCTGCCTATATCCCGACGAACGTCATCTCCATTACCGACGGGCAGATCTTCCTGGAAACTGATCTGTTCTACCAAGGCATCCGCCCTGCCGTGAACGTTGGTTTGTCCGTGTCCCGCGTGGGATCGTCGGCGCAGATCAAAGCCATGAAGCAGGTCGCCGGCAAGATCAAAGGTGAGCTGGCGCAGTATCGCGAAATGGCGGCGTTTGCGCAGTTCGGGTCCGACCTGGACGCCGCCACGCAACGTCTGCTCGCACGTGGTGCACGGCTCACCTTTCCAAAGGATTTAGCCTTTTGAAAGTATATGGTTAGGAC
>JBCDAH010000034.1:0-36288 GCA_039186015.1 Pseudomonadota bacterium | reverse complement strand
CTCGAGCCGCGAGCCTGCGAGCGTGCGAACAGCGCCACTAAAGACCGACTGCCTTAATCCTCTACCGGGGTGAGCAACTGCGCGAGGGCCGGATGCGGGAACGTCCGCATGATCGTGACGGCATAAAACGTCTCGGACATCTTCAGATCAAAAGGCGCCGTCACGATCGTTCCCGCCGCGATCTCGTCGGCGAACACAACAGACGGCGCAATCGCGACGCCCACCCCTTCGCGAGCCAAGAGCCTGACCATAGCCATGTCATCGACCTCCGCCACGATGTTGGCTTCACGTTTGACGCGGGCGCACAAACTGACGAAGCCGGATCGGATGGTGCCTTCGGTCGGCAGGATGAACGGCTCGTTGTCGAACACCGCCGTCAGGGTTTTGTGGCGCAGGCGGTGCGGCACGGCGTGGAGGCCAACCCGCTGTTCGGCAATCCGATGCGTGACGAAGCTTCTGGTGCCGATGCTGTTTGGAGGATCGGTGGTCAGCACAGCATCGAGAGCCAGGCTGGTGAGCGCATCCATCAGGGTCGCTGAATCGCCGGATCTGAGGCTCACCTGCACCTGCTCGGACGCGAGGAGCGAACGCAGAAACTGAAGCTGGAAGTTCCGCGAGAGTGTGGACAATGCACCAATGCGCAGCGGCGGGAGCTTGGGCCCAGACTGGGCGAGTGCTGCAAGCAGGTCTTCGCCAGTTGTGAAGATGCGGTCCGCGTGATCGAGCACGATGCGACCCGCTTCCGTGAGAAGCAGACTGCGCCCGGTGCGTTCGAAAAGCGCATGCCCAAGCCGATCTTCAAGGTCTTTGATCTGGCTTGATAAAGCGGATTGCGACACGTTCAGCCGCTCCGCCGTGCGTGTGAGATTGCCGTCGTGCGCGACCGCGCGAAAGTACCTCAGATGATGATAGTTGAATGATGCCATCGTTCTATTTTACAGAACGATTTGAAAGGAAATAGATATTTTTCTTGAGCAAGCGAATTGCGTAGAGCGTGGGCCCGACATTGACTTACGGGAGCAACCCATGGACATCCTCGCTTACGGACTGCAGACGGTCCTCGCACAACTGCAGAAGCCGACGCTTGCCTTCCTGATTGGCGGCATGCTGATCGCGGCACTCGGCAGTCGCCTCGAAATCCCGGATTCAATCTACAAGTTCATCGTTGTCCTCCTTCTCTTGAAGGTTGGCCTGAATGCCGGTCTTTCAATTCAGAAGAGCGATCCGATCGCGCTGTTGGTTCCGGCCCTTTGTGCGGTCGCCATCGGCGTCGGGATCGTGGTGATCGGGAGCCGCACGCTTGCCCTGTGGCCGGGCGTATCGCGTGTCGACGCCATGGCAACGGCCGGAGTGTTCGGCGCGGTTTCGGCCTCAACGCTCGCGGCCTGCATGACGATGCTCGATAGTGCGGGGATCGCCTACGAAGGGTTTATCGGCGCGCTTTATCCCTTCATGGATATTGCGGCCCTGGTTACGGCCATCGTGCTCGCGCGCCTGCGTGCAGAGCGGCAGACGGTCGCCGTGCAGATTTCGGGCGGCGGGGCGGTATCCGCGGCGATCGGCAGAGGCCCGGGCACGAACTTGAACCTGAACCTGAGCTTGGGCACGCGCGATGGTCCCGCGATCCAACCCACTCAAATTCTGACTGATACGTTGCGCAGCCCCGCGATCTCAGCCCTGCTGCTCGGCATTGCCATCGGTATGCTCGGCAAACCGCAGTCCGTTTACGAGAGCTTCTACGAGCCGCTGTTTCGCGGGCTCCTGTCGGTGTTGATGCTGATCATGGGGATCGAGGCGTGGTCACGGCTCGGCGAGCTGCGCAAAGTCGCACATGCCTACGTCGCCTATGCTGTGGCCGCACCAATCCTGCACGGCGTGGTGGGTTTTGCACTGGGCATGCTGGCACACGAACTGACTGGGTTCTCTGCTGGTGGCGTGGTTCTGCTTGCCGTCATGGCTGCTTCGAGCTCGGATATCTCGGGTCCGCCGACGATCCGAGGCGCACTGCCGGAAGCCAACGCATCAGCTTATGTGGGCGCGTCAACTGGCATCGGAACACCCATTGCCATTCTGTCGATACCGCTCTGGATCGCATTGGCCGACGCTTTCATCGGACTGCAATAGGCTGGAGTGGGGCGCGCCTGAGGCGACGCGCCCCACAATACATCTAGGCGGCGCGACGCCGTTCACCGAGGAGATTGATGATGTTGCCGCACACCACGATGATGCCCCCGATCAAGACCGCCATCTCAATCGTCTCACCGTAGAGAACAGCGCCAACGACACCGATCAACGGCAACCGGACAAAGTCCATTGGCGCCACGATCATAGCGTCCGCCTCGGCAAACGCGCGCGCAAGTCCATAATGCGCGGTCAAACCACAAAAACCGACAATCACGGCCCAGAACAAGAACGTCGGATCGGGGAGGGCCAACCACGGTGCCGCCAAAACGCCGGCCATGATGGTTTGCATCCACGACATATGAAACAGGATCGCAAGCGCGGTCTCGTGCCGGGTCAGGGTCTTGGTCACAATCATCGAGCTGGCAAACCCAAGCGCTGCGAGCAATGCCAGCAGGCTTCCGAGGCCGATGCCGCTCATTCCTGGCTGGACGATCGTCAAAACGCCGACAAAACCCAGGCCTGCCGCGAGCATGCGCGTCAGCGTCAGGCGCTCCTTCAGAAACAGCGGCGCCAGTGCCGCAACCCAAAGCGGTGTCGTGAACTCGATGGCAAACAACTGGGCGAGCGGAATCAGTGTCAGCGCGTGTAACCAACTGAACTGCGCGCCGAAATGCACCACATTGCGCAACCCGTGGAACGGAAGATGCCTGGGGGACAGAAGGCCGAAACCCCGCCGGGTGAAGGAAATCGCAATCGTCACGCAAATCAGCCCGACAACGCTGCGGATCAACATGAGCTGAAGCGTATCGCTCATCAACGTCGTGTCGCGATTGAACGCGGCCGCCATCGCTGATGCCGCTTCCCGTCCGGCAACGGCCACGGTGGAAAACGAGGCCAGCGCCACGAGCATCCACAACATCGCCCGAGGCACGTTTTGGCGGGCAGACGCAGCAACGGTGTCGGCCATGGCGGCCTCCGATAACGATCAACAAGCAGCGAGGAATGGTTCCACGTCGCGGCGCACATCACAATTGCGCGCACGTGCGCGTCCTATCACGACAGTCCTCAGACAAAAAGCATCAACGGCTGGCTCGTCGTCCGAGCTGCAGCCAGCCCAGGGCGCGGCCGTCGATGACGATCAAAGCCGAACCGATGATCAGGCCACCCAAGATGTGTCGCGGCAGCAGGATTTCGTCCAGGACGAGCGTTCCGAGGGCGACAGCACTGACCGGGATCAAGAGCGTGACAAGCATCACATTGGCGGTGCCCGACACCGAGGCGATGTGGAAGAACACCAGATAGGCGATTGCCGTCGACGGAATGGCGAGACCGACCACCGCAGCGACGACTTCGAGCGAGGGCATATCCATCGTCCAGGGCTGGTCGATTGCGAGCGCCAGAGGTGCCAGCAGGATCGTCGAGCACGTCAGCTGCCCGACCGAACTCACAAGCGGCGGCACAGCGCGCAGCCGGCGGCCCCAAACTGCGGAGCAGCCATACGAGAACGTGGCAAGCAGGATCAGAAGCATGCCCTGCAGGTTCATTGTGGCGCCCTCGAGGGCGGCTGGCCCCACAAGAACAGCGACGCCAACCGCACCGATCAGAACCCCAACCAAACGATTGGGAGTCAAAGGATCATCTCGCGTGAAAAAATGCAGAAGCAACACGGACCACAACGGAGTCGTGCCGTTCAGGACCGATGCCAGTCCACTTGATATTGTCTGCTGACCGGCAACAATCGCTGTAAACGGGATAACATTGTTAAGCAGGGACATGCCGGCAAACGCGGACCACGCTGAGAGCGTCCACGGCATTGGCGTCCGGCCTATGCTGAGCACAATCCAGAGAAACGCTGCACCAAGCCCAACGCGCGCAAGCACAAGCGTGAGGGGTGGTAACTCCCGCACGGCAACACCGATAAAGAAAAACGCCCCACCCCAGAGGATTGAAAGCAGGATTAGCCAAAGCCATTGCGCGCGCGACATATCAGGACCCACAAACTCCGTTTTCAGACGATCTCCGACATGACCGAGTTCGAACCGCGCGGCCACCCGAAACCTGCGGGGATGGGTCACTGCTGGCGGGCCCCGACTGCGCGATCACACTTCGCTAAACCTTTCGTGCCAAAAAGCACTGTTACCGTGCGGAGTAGAAGAGTGCTCAGGTCTCTGATAGTCACGAAGGCGTCCAGCGTCGGCGAGTCGGGCGCCGTGCGCGGTCAACGGCCTCTGCCTCGCGTCGAATGGTTGACCGCGGTGCGTTGTGCGCGGCCGCTGCCCGACGAGATCCATTTGCTGGAGTTCGTGGAACGGGATCATCTTGGCGCCTTGTTGAATGCCGTTGCCTACGCAGCCGTTGCAACACTTGCGCTGGTCCTGGTCCTTAAGCTGGGCTGGCATGACCGGTTTTTGATTGCGGCGATTTGCTTCGGCGGTATCGCGCTCATGGCGCTATCGGATACATTTGTGATCAAGACCGTGCGCTACTACCGCCTTGAGACACGGGTCAACGGCGCAACACTCACGTATGTGACGCCGGACCTGGAAGACGCGCGCCAAACCTTGGCGGCAGCGCGGGGAGACTTGATGTCCATCGCAGACTGACGCAGGGTCCGCCGCAAACTCATCTCGAGCCGCGGAAACTCGTATGTCAGCTCCTTCGTCTACTTCCCCCGTTGTTCGGTTTGCACCGAGCCCGACCGGTCGAATCCATATCGGCAATGTGCGTACGGCCGTGCTGAACTGGTTGTTCGCCAAGCGCGAAGGCGGGACCTTGATCCTGCGCTTTGATGATACCGACACGGAGCGTGCGCGCGCAGAGTTCGCAGAAGCGATCACCACCGATTTGACGTGGCTTGGATTGACGTGGGATCGCATCGCACGTCAGTCGGAGCGGACCGAGCTTTATGATCGCGCAGCAGAGACCTTGAAACGCGATGGTCGGCTCTACCCGTGCTATGAGACGCCGGAGGAGATTGAGCGCCGCCGCCGCCTTCAGCGCGCGCGCGGGCTACCGCCGATTTACGACCGCGCCAGTCTCAAGCTGACGGACGCCGAACGCGAGGCCATGGAACGCGAAGGTCGGGTGCCGCACTGGCGTTTCCGCTTGAACAATTCTGGGGACGATCCGGCAGGCCAGCCGGAGCCCACGCCGATTGCCTGGGATGATCTGATACGCGGCCATCAAACCGTTGACCTCGGCGCGTTGTCCGATCCTGTCATGATCCGCGCGGACGGCTCATACCTCTATACCTTTACCAGCGTCGTCGATGACGCGGACATGGACGTTACGCATATCATTCGCGGTGAAGATCACGTCACGAATACCGGCGTTCAGCTCCAGCTGTTTGAGGCGCTGGGTGCCGACGCCCCGCAGTTTGCACATCACAGTCTGCTCGTCGGCGCAGAGGGGCAGGCTCTGTCGAAACGACTTGGTGATCTCGCGATCGCGGCCCTGCGAGATGAGGGGCTCGAACCGCAAGCTGTGACCAGTCACGCGGCGCTGGTCGGCACATCTGATGCCATCGAGCCCGTCATGAATCCGGATGACTTGGCTGCGCGATTTGCGTTCGAGAAGATCTCCCGGTCGCCGGCCCGGTTTGATCAACGCGAACTCGCCCAGCTCAATGCACGCCTGCTGCAGGCCTTAGACTATGAAGCGGTACAAGAGCGACTGACGGACCTCGGCATCGCAGGCGGCGCACCGTTCTGGCGCGCCGTGCGCGGTAACATCGGTGTCCTCCGTGACGCGCAGGCGTGGTGGGCCGTCGTCTCGCAACCCCTGACTCCGGACATCGAAGATGCTGCCTTCTGTGCGCGCGCAGCTGAGCTGCTGCCAGACAGGCCGGTCACCGATGAGACGTGGGGGGAATGGACGCGCATCATCAAGGCTGAAACAGGCGCGAAAGGGAAAGCTCTGTTCATGCCGCTGCGCAAGGCGTTGACGGCGCAGACACGCGGCCCGGAACTCCAGCCCCTACTGCCGTTCATGGGGCGCGAGCGCATCGTCGGTCGCTTATCGGGTGAAACAGTTTAGGATTGCCAACACATGTGGGTGGCGGGCCTCCGGTGGATTTCCGCTAGCCCCCTACGTCTCAACGGCTGATCCCTCCCAAGCCACCGCGAGGCGGGCGAAGGCTGCCACATCCAGATCTTGAGCACGCGCCTGAGGGTCGAGTCCGGCCTTTTCGATCAACAGCTCCGGCATTGCTGACAGCTGCTTGAGACTGGTCCGAAGCATCTTGCGCCGCTGACCAAACGCGGCTGCCGTGACCTGGCCAAGAGCGCCAACCGAACAGCGCGGCTCCGGGGTCTGCCGCGGTTCAAAAACGACAACGGCAGATGCAACTTTGGGCGGCGGCGTAAACGCTTCCGGCTTCAGGTTGAATGCGCGATGGACATGGCAGCGCCATTGAGAAATCACAGCCAGCCGGCCATAGGCCTTCGACCCCGGTGCCGCAACAATGCGGTCGGCAACTTCCCGCTGAAACATCAGCACCATCCGATCAAACCACGGCGGCCACGGATCCGATTCCAACCAGTCAATCAACAGGCGTGTTGCGATGCCATAGGGCAGGTTTGCTGCGATGAGACAGGGGCCGTCCAAACCCGACGACACAGCGCGCCAATCCACCTCAAGGGCATCGCCCAGCTGCACGGTCATCCGATTTGGCCAGGCACTGCTGATTTGCGCCAATGCCGGCAGGCAGCGCTCATCGCGTTCGATGCAGACGACGTGCTTCGCGCCTTCACTCAAAAGGGCTCGCGTCAAGCCGCCGGGACCGGGGCCGATCTCAACCACGTTGTAATGCGTCAAGTCACCACCGCATCGTGCAATGCGCCGCGTGAGGTTGAGATCGAGAATAAAGTTCTGGCCCAGGCTCTTTTTGGCCGACAGCGACAGTTCGCGGATGATGTCGCGCAGAGGCGGCAGCTCGTCCGGCCCTGTGACCGGCACAAGTTGCGGGGGCTCCGGACGGCTCATTGTTTCATCGCTCGGCGGCGATTAGCGGCCAGTTCCGCGGCCATGTTCAAGGCTGCGATCAAGCTGTCCGGTGATGCCGTGCCGGATCCCGCAATATCAAAGGCCGTGCCGTGGTCCGGAGATGTCCGCACGAACGGCAACCCAAGCGTTACGTTCACGGCGTGATCGAAGGCAATCGTCTTAATCGGGATGAGCGCTTGGTCGTGATACATGGCAATCGCCACGTCGTACGTGGTGCGCGCCTCATCATGAAACAGCGTGTCTGCCGGCAACGGTCCGCGGACATCGACACCGTCGGCACGCAGCTGCGCGACAACGGGTGCAATGATGTCTCGCTCTTCGTGACCGAGCGATCCATGCTCGCCGGCGTGCGGGTTCAGACCAGCAACCACAAGGCGCGGGTTGGGGCACGCAAAGCTCGTCGCCATATCTCGCGCGACAATTCGGCAGGTTTTGAGCAGCAACTCGCGTGACAGTAAACCCGGAACCGCTGCAACCGGCACATGCACGGTTGCCGGCACGACGCGCAAACTGGGCGCCGCCAACATCATAACAGGGTGCGGCGGCGCGGAGTCCGGACCCAACACACCACTTTCGGCGGTCAATTCAGCCAGAAATTCGGTATGGCCCGGATGATCGAAGCCGGCACTGTAGAGAACGTGCTTTGCGATCGGATTGGTGACCAGCGCGGACGCCTCACCCGACAGCACGCTCTTCGCGCCGATCCGGACCGCTTCGATCACACCGGCTGCGTGCGTTGCATCCGGCTGGCCTGGGGTTACCGGAGCGGACGTGCCGTTATCGAGAATCGGCAGCGCATGCGCAAATGTTGCCGCGGCCCCGCCAGCATGGCTTATCGACGCGATTGGAATGTTGAGGCCGAGGCGGTCAACGCGATCCGCAATCAATTGTGCGGAACCGACAACACAAAAGCTGAATGCGGCTTTCTCGCGTAAAGCCTGCCAAGCCAAGGCCGTAATGTCGGGGCCGATACCTGCAGGATCCCCTTGAGTCAGGACAAGCGGGGGTACCTGCGTCTTCATAGGCTTAAGGTCCAGACTTCTCGGCGGCCGACGGCCGCGTCGTCAACGGCGCTCGATATGCGCGTCCCGCTTCAAGTCGGCAAGATGCCGCCGCGCCAGAATCCCAAGTTCTTTCTGTTGCAGCGTCTGACGCGCTTGCCGCATCCGTTTCGGGTCCCGATTGGATACCGTCTTGCCGCATACAGCATACAAGACAATACCCGATCTCTCGACACTCGGCGGCAGCATCTCATTCGTATTCGCAGCCAAAACCATGCTGCGCGTCGGCTCGGCAATCTTATTGCTATCGACCCCACCGAGGTCCTTGAACTGCGCACCCGGCACCCCGGACACCAACGACGCGGTAGACGAACATCCCTTAAAGCGACGACGCAGATCTTCGGCCGTCTGGAACCGCTGCGTCATCGTTTTTTGATCGAGCGACTTCGGCACACGAAATGTAATCTTGTGCAGCTTCAGCCGTTCTGAACTTTGAGACGGTTGCTCGCCCAGGAACTCGTCGACCTGACGCGCATTGACGGACACGAGGCGGCTGAACCGCCGGCTGACGACCATCGACCAAGCGGCATTCGCGCGAAACCGCGCTTTCATCGCCGCCGGGTTGACGCCGGTCGAGCGTATGCGCGCCGCGAACTGTTTCGCCGTAAGCTTGTTGTTCTTTGCCACGCCAGCGAATATCGACTCGACCCGCGCGTTATCAATCTTGATATTCAGGCGCTTCGCGGCTTGCAGCTTCAAACGCTCTTCGATCAGTTCCGACTCAGCCTTCTTGCGCAGGCCCGGAAGCACGCTGCCGCGCGCCGACGACAGTGCGCGCTTTTGCAGGCTTTGCGCATACGCCCGCTTCCGTCGGTCGAAGATCGCAATAATCTCATCGCGGGATTTCCCGCGGTTCGCCTGCAGAACCTCCTGAAAGATCGACTTCAGCCGTGCGTTGACCTTCGGATTTCGGATCAAGCTTGCGAAGGCCTTCTTCGCCCGATCTGTGACGTTGACCCGCATGGCCAACAACTTGGCCCGCTCGTCGATCTCATAGTTTGTGATCGGGTCGTCGTTCACCAACAAGACGATTTTGTGCGGCGAACGCCGCCCGCTGCCGGGGCCACGCCCCGTCGGTGCCCGTTTGGGCGGACGCCGCGCAGACTTTGGCCGCGGTTTGGCCTGTGGCTTTCTGCGCGTAACGGCCGGCTTCTTCGGTTCCTTGGGTGCCGTCTTCTCGGGCTCAGGGCTGGATGACGGCGGCACCGTCACAATCAGACCCGGCAATGAACTCGTCTGTGCGCTGGCGACACCAAGGCTGACCGGCGACATCAAGACGGCGGTGACGATCCCAAAGTAAGTAGCTCGAGCGACTGATGCTTGCATGTTCCGACTTGTCGTAGTGCTTGCGATCTGACTCGAAACCGAGCCGCAGCTTATGCGCACTAGAATTCAGGATTCCATGTGGCGCAACCCCTGTCCGGATAAGCGAGGCGAAGCGCGACCCTGTGCAACAATAGCACCCACCATCAGTGTGGGTCGCCTACGTCCTCCGCTCAGCACACTATACAACGATACGCTGGACGGCTACTAGCTGTCAGTGCCCAGACCGAAGTCTGACAAGCTGGACTTCGCCTGGAACTGACCGAGGTGTTTCAAATCGAACCGGATCATGACGGTCTGGTCGTTCTCGATGTCGCTTTCCGCCTCGTCCAGGTTGGTCGATGTGTATGAGACGGATAAGACGAAGCATTCATCGGCGTAGGTAATGGAATACGACTCGGCCAGACGGAAGCTGCGGTCGATATCGTAACGCATGCCGACAGCGACTTTCCAGTTTGTCGTCAACTGCAGGCCAACGTTCGCGACAAGTTCCTGCTGAGATCCAATGCGGTCATCGTCCGTCGCCGTCGATGACAACTCGTTCGCGTTCGCCAGCTCTTCGCTGATATAGGCGTACGTCGCCGAGGCGAATGCCGGACCGTAAGAGGCACGCGTGAAGATATCCGCGCGTTCCAGGCTCAAGTCACCTTCATCGAACCGCGCCTGTCCGGTGAGCGAGAACACGCGCGACGGAGACAGGTAGACGCCAACAACGTAATCCGAACGATCGGTCTCAAGACCGTTAGACTGTGTAATGCCGGGTTCTGTTTCACCATCACTGGTGACCACGGTGCCGGTATCGGCAAACGCATTCCGCCCGTCGATCCGGAAGCTCTGGCCGGCGAGAAGACGCCCATACCCGCCGGAGTCCAACTGGAACGTGTACTGGATGCCGACGTTTGCGCGCGAACCGACTTCTGTCCGGTCATAGCCCGAGAACTTGTCAATTTCGAACAGGTTCGTCGTGTCAAAGACGACGCTGCGGGCATCTTCGTTTGGCAAATCCACTTCGTCGTCGTCCGAAGACGTCCGGAAGATGACCTGGCCCAGCGGTTCAATCACGTGCGACGCGTTCGCAGTCCGTGCGACCCAGGGATAGGCCGCCAGAATGCCGGCAGAGGCCGTGCCGCGAACAACGGTATCGCTATCCGACAGTGCCGTACTCGCATTCACGACGTCGTCAACAATGAAGGCGTCAGCGCGCAGATTCGCAAACGGTGTATACGTGATACCGACGCTGTCCATCAGCTTACGGCGCCACGTCACATCCGCGCTGATGCGGTTGTGACTGGAATTCAGATCGCCGCTGTCGATGGCCTCCCCGGACCGCGAAAGGCTCAGGGCGTTCACGTTCCAACTCAGCTCACCGCCCAACACCGGCTGACCGACAATGTAATTCCAGTCGATAACCGGGTGAACGCGGCTCTCCGACGTCGATGTCTCGTTCAGCTGCAGCCCACCAAACTGATAACCGAGGACGGAGAAATAATTGCGTTCGCTCTGGCCGATCAGGTACGCCGAGTTGACGCGATCCGTAATCAGAATGCTGTCAAACTTGTAGAAACGGCGGAACGTATCGTCGCTTTCAACCGTCACATCCCATCCGAACCGCCACCACGACGACAGTGAGAACGCTCCGCGCGTCTCAATAGTCCCGCGCAAGCCGTTCAAGTCCGACGCATTGTCCGTATCATCAGGCAGATCATCGGCGTCCTGGTCGATCGCCGCGAACTTGATCTCGTAGGAGCCCGTGATGCCCCCGACAGCCAGACGCTGCCGCCACGTGCCCTGCCACATGATCCCTTGCTCGGTCATGTACCGCGGGTTGAACGTGAAGTCGTAGCTCTCAGACAATGCGAAATAATACGGGATGGTGACACTGAAGCCGCGAGTCGACGACGAGTCGTACTCGGGCTGCAGGAAGCCGGATTTGCGCTTAACCGACGGATCCGCGTGCTGGAAGTACGGCACATATAGGATCGGCGTTCCAAACACCTCGAACTGAACGTCCTCGTAGCTGATTGTCCCGTTCGCCTGGTTGTGAATGACGCGGCTTGCCGCGATACACCACAACGGTGGCGTCGACCCGTCCGTGCGGCACGGCGTAAACTTGCCATCCTCGAATTCGTTGACACTGCCATCGCGACGGATCGCCCGCCGCGCCGTTATCCGTGTGTTATCCGATGTCCGGACACTGAGCGCTTCGACAAAGCCGTCCCGGAAGTCATCGGTCAGTGTCAAACGTTCGCCGCGCGTGACCGTGCCGTTCGGCTCTTTCAACTGGACGTTGCCGATGGCGGTCAGTGTACCGGCGGCTTGATCGTAAACGACCTCGTCCGCGCGCAACACGCGATTGTTATACGAGATAACGACGTTGCCGCGGGCCGTAACCTTACGCCCGGCGCTGTCGTAAATCAGTTCGTCGCCCTCAAGATTGAGCGGCTGATTGGTATCAGCGCCGATCGCGAGCGTGCTAGTCAAAAAACCGGCTGGGCCGCGCGTTGCCGGCGGCGACGCACTCTCTGTCGTGGACGTTGTAGGGTCATCTTGCGCGTGCGCCGGAGCGCAATACAGCTGACCACCGCACACACCCAGCGCGGCCGCAAGCCCAGCGACAAGGAATTTAGGCGCCTGACGCATCCAACCTAACCGTCCTCTTGATGTAGCAACACTGTTGACGTCAACAGCAACGCCACACCGACCGGGACCCAAACTGCCGCCCAAGGCGCGAGAACCCCCGCCGCTCCCATTTGCCGAGAGACCTCAGCCATCATGAAGAAGCCGAACGCGCCCCCCAAACCGAGTAAAATCATAGACTGAATGCCCCCCGATCGAAATGACCGCAACGACACAGTCGTTCCCAAAAGGACCATCGCTATCAACAGGAACGGACGTGACAGCAGCAGGTGATACTGAACCAGATACTGATTCGAAGAAAGTCCAGCCTTTTCAGCCACTTCAATCAGACCTGGCAGCTCCCAGAACGACAGTGAAATGACGGTTCCGACCGCGTCTCGAACGCGCTCGGGCGTTAGGTAAGTACTCAGCTGGTAGGTCTGGAATTGGACGGGCTGATGACCCGGCCGCGTGAGCCATCCGTTTTCGATGCTCCAGTAGCCATTTCGCAACCGTGCCGCCGACCCGCTGATCCGTTCCGCGAACCCTCCGGTCTTGTGGAACCGGAACGCCGTCACCCCCGTGAGAACCAGTCCACCTTCGGTGATCGCTGCGGCATGCAGTGCCGATGGGCCGTCTCGACCGTCCTGCCGAAACCATGAGCGCCGGCCTGAAGACCCGAGAAACGTCGATTCACGGCCGTAGTACTTCGCAAACAGCGCTTCTGCCTGCGCGCGCGCGTTGGCGGCCATGGGGTTGTAAACGGTCACGCTGAACAAACCGAGAACAAAGGCGACGAGAACACCGGGGCGCGCAAACTGCCAGACGCTCATACCGCCGGCCCGCATGACGGCCAATTCGCTCTTCCGGTTGAGCTGCAGGAGGGTCGAAATCGTGCCGACAAGGACCGCGAACGTCAGCAGCAGTTCCGCGTAGGCCGGGAGGCGCAACAGGGTTAACAGCACCACGCCCCACAACGTCACGCCGCCGCCGTATTTGCCGGACTGCCGCAGCATCTCGATGAAGTCGATCATAAAGACCAGCAGGCAGCACAGCGCGAATACGCCAAAGATCGAGATCAGGAACCGCTTGGCGAGATACCAGGGCAGCGTGTTACGGCCGAACATCCGCTATTCCCCCGGTTGACGCCGCGCAAACGGCGCGAATAGCCGTCTGCGAAAGCCGCTGACCATGTCCTCGATCTGCCAGGACAGCCGGCGGCGCCATTCCGGCGTTGGACGCGGACGTTCGTTGCGGTTGATTGCGAGGATCGCAAGACCGATTACACCCAGAGGTAGCAGGTACATGAGCGGTGCGGCGCTGGCCTCAACCACAACGAGCTTGTTCAGTGCCAGTCCACCCAGCCGGAGCAGCGCGGCCATGCCGAACCCTGCCATCAGCGCCTGGCCACGGCTTGTCCGGGTTGATTGCGCTTGCCCGACATAGGCCAGGGCAATCAAAATGAACGCAAATGGGTACAGGCAACTTGAGAAGCGCTCGTGGATCTCGGCGCGAAACTGGCCCGGATCGCGCTTGTAGCGGGAATCGTTCGGATCGGGCCACATCAGCTCGCTGAGATAGCGTTCCCGCGGCTTCCAGCTGATCGCGCCAACCTTCTTCTGGAAGTTGTCAAGATCGAGCGCGTAGTTCTTGAACGAGATCAGTGTCGCAGGAGAAATCGGCTCCACTTGGCGCACGATGTAGCCGTCGAACATTTCCAGGAACGTCTCGTCGCCATCCCGGACGAGTTCGCCCCGCTCGGCCGTAATCGAGATGATCTCCTTGGCGTTTCGCGCGTCGTGGAACAGGATACCGCGCAGGCTGCCGCTGAGCGTGCGTTCGCGAATATGGATGGAAACACCTGATATCGGTGACGAAAACCGTCCCGGCTGCAATGCCTGTGAGATCAGATCCGAGCGCACCTCGACAATCATCTGCCGCACTTGCTTAAGCGATGCCGGCATGGCGTAGAAGTTGACGAACGCGACACCCGCCGACACAACCGCTGCGAGAAGCAGCAGCGGACGAGCGACATGCCAAACCGTCGCGCCGGACGCCGTGAGAATGATCAACTCACTGTCGCTGCTGAGCCGGTTCAGAATGTGGAACACGGCAATCAACAGTGCGATCGGTGCGATGAAGCCGAACAGGTTGGGCAATGCCAGCGTCGTCATCGAGATCAGCGTCCAGGCGTCCTGACCGCTGGATGTCACAATTTTGAGTTGTCGGAGGGCAAGCGCAATCCAGACGATGCCCGTCAGCGATGACAGGATGAGCAGCAGCGCGCCGCCAGTTTGCCGAAACACGTATCGTGAGAAAATCGACATCGACTCATGCCCCAAGTCCCCGCGTTCGCGCTGTCACGACACGATGGCGGAAAAACGACCCGATCGTCCGGTTGCCTGTCTTCACCTCGGTCCTCACGCGATCTTGTCTGGTCAGCTGCTGGCAAAGTAGTGTCGCAGCACGCTTAACCCCAACAGACACACACAGCTTGCGCTGCCATGAGCCAACCCGGCGCGTAACAAACCACGGTAACCAACCCGACGGTTGTCATCCCACAGGACACCTTCATGCCAAGCACACTCTCCACAGCATTCGACGCTTTAACCAAGACGCCCGGTCAGGTTGCTGTGATTTTGGTCGAGCCAGACCGCAAACTGTCGTCAGAGGGGCGCAAGCTCGACAAGGCGTGCGGCGGACAGATCTCTCGCGCGCTGACGGCGGCCAACTTCAAAGGCGGGCGCAAAAGCGCAATTGAGGTGTATGCGTTGGAGGGCACCGATATCCAGCGCCTCGTTATCGTCGGCACCGGGGACGTGTCGAAGGCCGCTCAGCAGGACTGGATTGAATTGGGCGGCGTCATTGCGAACCAGTTGACGACACGCAAGATCGCCGCGGCACATATCATTGTCGAAACGGCCTCCAAGACCGAGGGCGATGGCGCGCAGGCTGCCGCTGATCTCGCACTGGGCGCCACTCTGCGGAGCTATACCTTCCGGCTGCATCGTACGCAGCCGGAGCAGAACGACGCGCCACCGACGACGCTGTCGGAACTTGTTTTCCACGTCGCCAACGTCGAGGGCGCGCAGGCCGCGGGCGGAACCAGCGATGCCGTTGCCGGTGGCGTGACCCTGGCGCGGGATCTCGTCAACGAACCGGCGAATATCCTCGGTCCGGTGGAGTTTGCAGAACGCTGCGAGGATCTGGCGAAGCTTGGCGTTGACGTTGAAGTCCTCGATGATGAGCAACTCCGCGAACTCGGCATGGACGCGGTCTTGGCCGTTGCACAGGGCAGCGACAGGCCGGCCCGTGTCGTCGTCATGCAATGGCAAGGCGCCAAGTCCAAACGTGCGAAGCCGCTTTGTTTCATCGGCAAAGGCGTGTGCTTCGACACCGGAGGCATATCGCTGAAACCGGCCTCAGGCATGGAGGACATGAAAGGGGATATGGGTGGGGCCGCTGCCGTGGTTGGCCTGATGCACACGCTCGCCGCGCGTCAGGCATCGGTGAATGCCGTCGGCGTCATCGGCTTGGTCGAAAACATGCCTTCGGGTACGGCGACACGCCCGGGCGATATCATTTCGTCCCTGTCGGGCAAGACCATTGAAGTCCTCAACACCGATGCCGAAGGCCGTCTCGTCCTGGCTGATCTGCTTTGGTACGTTGAAGACCGCTTCTCACCACGCTTCATGATCAATCTCGCAACCTTGACGGGCGCGATCATCGTCGCCCTGGGACGCGAGTACGCCGGTTTCTTCTGCAACAATGACCGCTTGGCGAACGATCTCTCCGCCGCCGGGGAGGACACGGCCGAGAAAGTGTGGCGCATGCCGCTGGCCAAAGGCTACGACAGGCTGATCGACAGCCCGAACGCCGACATGAAGAACATCGGTGGCCGCAACGCCGGCGCGGTCACGGCCGCACAGTTTCTCCAACGGTTCGTGACTGATGTGCCGTGGGCCCACATCGACGTTGCCGGTGTCGCGATGGCATCCAACAAGACGGACATTTCGCCGTCGTGGGCGTCAGGCTGGGGCGTCCGCATTCTGGACCGCCTGGTGTCCGATAGCTATGAGCGGTCGAGCTAGGCAGCCGTAGGAGGCGCGCTGGAATACTTGCGTTGTAGACGCCTGTATTTCAGTGCGATAAAGCGCTTAGGTTCCATAATATTGATTATGCGAATTCCATATGCGGATAACATGGCACGCGAACTGTCGCCTTGCTGATGAAGCGCAGGTCAAAATGATACTCTAGGCGCGCATCAGCGGGTTCCGACCGTCTGGGATCAACGGATGATCAGGCCGAAGGTGCACACCATGCAGCCCTGCGCGGAGGCGCGCGTAGCCGCGCATACGTTTCTCCGCGAATGCGTAGTAAGAGCGATGTGGCCGAACAACCATCTTGCCATACTGATCTTTCATGAAATGTGCCAAACGAGCCGAGATCTGATTCTGTTTTAGGCAAAGTGAAGGCTTCGAGCTCGACCTATACTCGTCGTACAGCTCGACGAAGTCTTTCGAAACTACCTTGATTTGCTTGCTTAACAGATGACCAGTAGCCATCGCCCACAATATGAGTTCTCCGTCCAGGGCGTACTTATTTGCCGCTTTTTCGTAGGGCTCTCTAAGCTCCGGCGCGGCAGCGATCGACGCAGCCGTCAAACCTCGCTCATAGTGGACGGGCGAAGTCGGCCGCTCTCGAGCTATCCCATCATTGAACCACTCCCAAAGCGTCTTCTCAACAATCAAATGAATGAAGTACGGAAAACCATCACTGATTTGAGCGATCCGGAACTTCGTTTCGCGTTCAATCTCAACACCAATTGCGCGCTCCACGTCCACCATGATCTCAAAACAGGCTTGGAGCGACAGACGGTTTACCTCGATCGCCTCAAACAATCGGAGTGTTGAAGGGTGTGCTTTGAAAATCTGTTGGATGTTGTCTGCAACGCCGCAGAACACGAACTGTATCGGCGCACCACTATCCGCGATTAACTTTGCCAACAAACCGAGTTGTAGATGCGCATCTTGATCGATTAACTGATCGAATTCGTCGATGACAAAGCAAAATCGCTTGCTGCCCTTCGAGACGTGAACATGCTTAAGCAGATCCAATGCTTCGTTGGGATCGTTCGGCGTAGGCACCCCGCGGTAGCTTTTCGTCTCCAATGCGCCGCCGTGCATATTGGCAAACCCAACATTCAGCCCCGCCTTCGCCTGAATGTTCACTGATTGCTCAGACAGCAGCGGATCCATCGTTAGTGCGCGAGCAACCAAAGTTCGGATGATATCGCCGAACTTCATTTGAGGAGCACAAGTGATTTGGACTACAGGAGCCTGAGAGTATTCATTGCTGACGCTCAGAGCCAAGGACGTCTTTCCAGCGCCGCGCATGCCGAATATGAACGGTTGTCGCCCAGGAGTCAGAAGTGCTTTGGTAAGTGCATCGGTTTCGCACTTACGCCCTTTCAGATGCTCAAGCTCCGTAATTGCTCGTGATGCGTATATTACTTTATTCAGCCCTTCTTGGAACTCTTCAGCTTCGCGAAATGCCATAGGTTGACCAAGAGTTAGCATGCAGATTGATCCATCGTAGGCGATTCATCCCACGGAAATTGTGAGTTTCGACACGCTGGGCGAGAGGATTGTGGATAAGGTGCGGAATCATACTCGTCGCTTCCGGTAGGGCATATGCCACCTAAGATGCCGATGTCCGGGTTTGCTCACCGCCACCGCGCACCGGGTCAGAACCGCCCGTAGATCCATAATCGATATCGCCAACCCCGCATTTACCAAATACTTGGCCTCCAAGTCCAGCGCACCGCCTTCCTGGCGCTTAAATCTGGTCAGGGTAGCCGCCCATTCAGGCGGCACCTGACAAAGGTGCCAGTTGCACCGGCCAGTTTCAGAAGTTCTTCGCAACACCCAATGCTACCTGCATCGTTAATGCACCAGTCTTCAGAAACTTACGTTCCTTCCCGGTTTCAGAAGCAGGAGCCGTCATCGGCCGTCACGCGCAGCGACGGCTTTGGCTAATCGCTCGCCGAGATGAGCACCAGCCCTTACACGTCTATTCCGTGCGCCCTTGTAGGCCGGCGACGAGATCGACATCGATGTCCATTTGTTGGCGCGCCGCCTCCAGCACCTCGGCCGCGACGGGCGGCGGGGCGAGATCAACGTGCTTTCCGAGACAGTCGACGACCGCCTCCATGGCAGCAATGCGCGCATACTTCTTATCGTTGGCCGGAATGACCGTCCAGGGCGCGAAATCGGTCGACGTCTTTGCGAACATCTCATCGATCGCCTCGCGATACGCTTCCCACTTTCCACGATTGCGGAAGTCCTCGAACGTCAGCTTCCAGCGCTTCAAAGGGTTCTTGAGGCGATCCTCGAAGCGCTCGAGTTGCTCGTCCTGAGAGATGTGGAAGAACAGCTTCACCAACCGCGTTCCGTCATCAACGATCAGCCGCTCGAAATCGACGATTTCGCGATAGGCTGCGCGCCATCGTTCGGCCGGCGTCAAGGCCTCAACGCGCTCAACAAGCACGCGGCCGTACCAGGAGCGATCGAAGGCGGCAATCGCGCCATGTGGCGGCAGCCGCTCCATGAACCGCAGCAGAAAATGGCGATCCAGATAATAGGGGCGCGGGGCACCAATGGGCCAAACCTTGAACCCGCGCGGATCCAACGCCGACGACATGCGCCGGATCGTGCCACCCTTGCCGGCGGCGTCCCAGCCTTCAAAGACGATCGCCGCCGACCGGCCCTGCACCAGGTAGGCCTGTTGGATCTGCATCAGCTTCAGCTGCAGCGCTTGCAGCTGCTTCTGATAGTCCTTCTTGCCGAGCTTGAGGCTGAGATCGACATCGGCAAGACGCTTGGGTACGTGGGTCGTTTTCTTTGCCATGGCCAATGCCTCTTCCTGAGCGCGTGTGGTGGTCGGGCTCGCCTGAGCCTCTAAGCCGGTTCATGACGCGCAGCCGGCGCCAGCCATTGCGTGGCCAGGACGACCCGTACGACGGCAACCGTGTAAACGGCGAGGACAAAGCCCGGAAGGATATTTGTTGACGCCACGATCTGGACCGCAGGCACATAATCTGCCGGAATGACGGTACCCAGCAGTGCTGCAATCAGCCCGTCTGTTGCCTGCGTCAACTTGAAGAGAAACTCGCTCGCATCTGCCACGCTCGGATTCCGTGCCAGATTGAACGTCGCATCATACGCGACATCGCCGAAACCGGCGCTGGGCAATTTGCCGGCCTGGGTCAGCGCATAGACACCGGCGGAGTAGAGAATACCAAGCGGCAGGGACAATCTGAAGTAGCCCCAGCGCACCGCAAGCGCACCCCAGCTGAGTTTGAGGCGCAACAGCAGCGTCGTCCCCACGAACACACAGATCCCGAACAGGATCGCTGTCCAATATAGTCGGTCCGGGTTGGTGCCCGAGAACGTCAGGAGCGCGACGAAGCCGGCGACTGCGCTTTTGAACAGGGCTTCCGACGTCGTCCAGACGCGGGCCGCAGCCCGGCCGATACCGGACAGTGCCTCACCGAAGTAGAACGGAATCTCGTGGGCAAATCGCGCATACTCCAGCGAGATGGCGGCGGTCAGCGCCACCCCGATCGTCAGCAACGCAAAGGCCTCGGGCGCGTGCGCCCCGATATAGGCGAACCCGACGATCAGCGTGACCTCGACCGCGAACGCGAGAATATTGACGAAAATACGCATGCCTCAGATACCACGGTTGGCAGGATCAATCGGTAGGGCTCGCCGCGTAAGCAAGCTCTGCCTTATCGGCGAAAAAGGGATCGTTTGTCATGCATTTACGCCGCAGTGGACGAAACACCATTGAAGATCTGCGCGACGTGATGGTGGCACTCAGGACGCCGGAGACCGGGTGTCCCTGGGATATCGCGCAGACATTCGAGACGATTGCCCCTTACACGATCGAGGAAGCCTACGAAGTTGCAGACGCGATCCAGCGCGGCGACCTGGTCGATCTCGTCGACGAGCTGGGTGATCTCCTGCTCCAAGTCGTCTATCACGCGCGCATTGCCGAGGAGCAAGGTGCTTTCACGTTCGATGACGTCGTCACGAGTGTGACCACCAAGATGATCCGCCGCCACCCGCACGTCTTTGGCGATGAAGAGACCCGTGCTGCCGGTGCGCAACCAGGGTTCTGGGAGCGCATCAAGGCTGAAGAGCGAGCGGAAAAGGCGGCACGACGCGCACAGCAGACGTCGCCGTCGGCTCCACCTGCAGATCGACCCGCAGCGCCCAACACCACCCCGGAAGATGCCGCAGCCTCCGGCGTACTCGCCGATGTTCCCGTCGCCCTGCCCGGTCTGACACGTGCCATTAAGTTGCAGAACAAAGCCGCCCGGGTCGGATTTGATTGGCCGGATATTGCACCAGTCTTCGCTAAGATGAAGGAAGAGCTCAACGAACTGGAGGATGCAATCGCGGCAGATGACCCCGACGCGCGCGAAGCCGAAGTCGGCGATCTGCTGTTTGTCATTGCGAACGTGTCGCGCCACCTCAAGGTCGATCCTGAGGCCGCGCTAAGGCGTACGAACCAGAAATTCGTCACCCGCTTTCAACGGATCGAGGCCATCCTGGCTGCCGATGGCCGCACACCAAAGCAGTCGGACCTCGCGGAGATGGATCGCTTGTGGGACCAGGCAAAAGCCGAAGAGCGGGCCGCGAGAATGCGCAGCTAAAGCTGGGGGATAGGCGCGCGAGACCACCGCCCCGCCCCATCGGGCTCAAACGAGCGCTGCGAGTTTCGCCTCAAGTTGTCCGCGGCGTTCTCGAGACAATCTGAGACGAAACGACTGGTTGCCGGCCTCATCGCTGGAGCGACTGAGAATCTCAGCGTTGTCGTGAATCCAGCTCAAGATCCGCCCGTGGGTCGGCCCGACCGTCACGTCAAACTCGACGTCGCTCGCACCCAATCGTTCGTCGATGGCGTGCCGCAGCGCATCCAGGCCCTCGCTCCGAAGTGCTGAGACAAGGACCGGATCGTCATTGCGCGCGCCATGCGTGCGCTGCACAGCGGAGCGCGCGTCATCCGACAGCAGATCGATCTTGTTGTAGACCTCAAGCAACGGCGCCGCGTCAGAGGTGACGTCTATGCCCAACTCGCCCAGCACCGACTCGACGTCGTACCGTTGGGCTTCGGTTTCGGCGTGTGAGATATCGCGCACATGCAGCACGAGATCCGCGTTGACGACTTCCTCCAGCGTGGCGCGAAACGCGGCTACGAGCGTTGTCGGCAGATTGGAAATGAACCCAACCGTGTCGGAGAGAATGAGCCTGCGTCCACTCTCCAGAACGATTTCGCGCATGGTGGGGTCCAGCGTCGCAAAAACCTGGTCTTGCGCGTAGACGTTGGCATCCGTCAGTGCATTGAACAACGTCGACTTGCCGGCGTTGGTGTAGCCGACCAAGGCGACGATCGGATACGGCGTCCGCTTCCGCCCGGCCCGATGCAGTGCACGCGTGCGCACGACGACATCCAGTTCCCCGCGGATCTTGTCGATCCGCTCCTGGATCAGCCGCCGGTCGGTTTCGATCTGGGTTTCCCCCGGACCGCCAAGGAAGCCGAAACCACCGCGCTGACGTTCAAGGTGCGTCCAGGATCGAACCAGGCGGCCGCGCTGGTAGGTCAGGTGCGCCAGTTCGACTTGCAGGCTGCCTTCGCGCGTCCGCGCGCGCCGGCCGAATATCTCGAGGATCAGGCCGGTACGATCCAGGACCTTTGCATTCCAGGCCGTCTCCAAGTTGCGTTGCTGGATCGGCGACACTGCATGATCGACAATCACCAGACCTGCGTCAGCTTCGGAAATCAGCTCACCAAGTTCGTCGACTTTGCCGCTGCCGAACAACGTCCCGGCCCGCGGATTTGGCACCGGGACAACGCGCGCTGCCGCAACCTCGATGTCGATTGCGCGCGCCAGATCGGTTGTTTCGACCAGTCGCTCGGACGGAGAATGCAGGTCCGCTGCCACGCCCTGCCGCCGCGGCGCCGACGTCAGATGCGGGACCACCACGACACCGCGCGTTGACGGTGCGGCGTCGTCCGGCGGGACGTGCGCTCCGAAAACCGGCTTTTTTCGGTCATCCAGAATAGGCGTAGCGCCCTCCCTCGGGACAATCAGCCAGGACCGCCAGCTGCGTACAATCGCCAGAGACGATCGGGTCAACAACAGACGACACAAGGGCCGCACGCGAACGTACGACCTGCATCACATGCTGCTGCGTCCCGGCGGCCGGCTCAATCCAAACTGGATCCAAAACCGTCAGCCGGCGCAATCACCCGCTTTGTTCGTCCTGCGCTTCCGAGCCGTCCATGAGATTGACCGGCTGATTGGGCATAATGGTCGAAATGGCATGCTTGTACACCAATTGCGAGATTCCATCACGCCGCAGCAAGACGCAAAAATTGTCGAACCACGTTACAATCCCCTGCAGCTTGACGCCGTTCACCAGGAAGATCGTCAACGATATCTTTTGCTTCCGAACAGTGTTGAGGAAAGTGTCCTGAAGGCTCTGGGCTCGTTCGCCAGCCATGATCCCGGTCCTGCCCTTATCATGCTTGTTGTCAGACCCAAGGGACGGCCGAACGTTCAGCATCCCTCTCGATAGACTTTAGCCCGTCCTTCACCACGATGCGAGATGCCGCGATGCAGCAATTATGGCCAAATGGGCTAAAACACCGTAATCAGGTGGAGATCTCGGCAACTTCGTGAAAACTCTCGCGTAATGCAAGCGTCAATCCACCCGGATGGCGATTACCCACCGGTGCCCCGTCAATCTCAGTGACCGGCATCACCACGTTCGACGCCGAGGTAATAAAGGCCTCTTGAGCCTGTTTCGCCTCAGCGATCGTGAACTGCCGTTCCACCAATCTATATCCCTCTCTGTTAATCAAATCGATCAGCGTTGTGCGGGTCACACCGCGTAGAATGGCGTTGGACACCGGCGTTGTTATCAGCTCACGATCGCGCGTTACAATCCACGCGTTACTCGACCCGCCCTCTGTCACGAAGCCGTCTTGATCCGTAAACCAGACCTCGCTGCTGCCTGTTTCGCGCGCGCGCTCTTTCGCGAGGCTGGCCGGCAGGAGCATGACGGTTTTGATATCGCAGCGGCTCCAACGCGGATCAGGTTCCGATATCACGGTAATACCCTTCTCAGCCGCAATCTTGGCGCGCACCGGGTCCGCTGGACGGGCCAGGCAAACCAGGGTTGGCCGTGTCCCGGCGGGTGGAAACAGAAAGTCTCTCTTGTTGGTGCCACGCGAGACCTGGAGATAGACCGTACCATCGTGAACACGATTGCGACGTACCGTCTCTCGGATCACGGTCTGCAAGGCCGCGACCGTCATCGGCATGGTGATCTTGAGTTCAGCGAGTGAGCGTTCGAGGCGTGCGATATGGCGCCCCTGATCCACAATCGCGCCGGACTTGACCTCGCAGACCTCGTAGACAGCGTCGCCGAACTGATACCCGCGATCCTCCGGATGGACGCCGGCCGCATGATAGGGATGATAAACGCCATCAACGTAGATAACCCGAGCCATACCCTCTCCCAATCCCTCGGTTCGCCTCAGCGGCCTTGCCGCGCATAGCATGCACGGCCGAACTGGCACGTCTTTCCATCCGCGGCAATTGCTCGTCGGACGCGCAACATCCCCCCGACAGATTAAATCCCATAGTCCGGCGCGACGCGGAACATTTGTTCTACCTGCCGCACCAATGGCGTTGGTGAAAACATGATCACGCGATCCTTCGGGGCCAATTCGGTGTCGCCACGCACCAGAACCGCTTTGCCGCCGCGCCAGATCCCACCGATCCGAATACCGTCGGGCAGATGCAAGTCCCGAAGCGGCTTGGCAACAATCTCCGACGTTTCCAGCGCCTCGGCTTCCAGTAGTTCGCCGCGGCCGTTTTGGACGGCGTGAACACCTCGGATTTTGCCGCGTCGGACGTATTGCAGGATGTTCGATGTGGTGATCGCTCTGGGATTGACCTGGGCGTCGATGCCGAAGGACCGGATCATTTTAGTATAGCCCGGTGCAGTCGCCAGGCATATGGCGCGCTCGCAACCCAGCTGCTTCGCCAGCACGGATGTGAGAATATTGACCTGGTCATCGTTTGTCAGCGCGACAAGCGTTTCTGTGGCGTGAACCTCGGCTTCCCGCAGCAAGTCTTCCGACAGCGACGAGCCATTTAACACAACCGTGCGCCCGAGCAGTTCTGCAACTTCCACCGCGCGGTCGCGGCTTGTCTCGATCACCTTGACGCGGACATTGGGCTCCCGCTGCTCGATTGCGCGCGCGACATAGAGCCCGATGTTGCCGCCGCCTGCGATCACGACACGGCGCGCTTGAACCTCGGAATGCCCGAAAATCTTCAACGTACGCGGCACGTACTCGTTCGGTACGACGACGTAGACATCGTCCCCGACAAGTAACCGGTCCGACTTGTGCGCCGCGCGCATTTCCCCACCACGTACGATCGCCACAACCGTCGCTGGCAGATCGGGAAACAGTTCCGCCAACTGCGCGAGATCGGTGTCGACGACCGGGCAGTCCGGCTTGCAGCTAATCCCCAGCGCCGACATGTTGTCGTCGGCGAAGGCATAGGTCTCGAAAGCGCCGGGCAGTTTCAAACGCCGAAGGACGGCATTCCCGACGGCAATCTCTGGCGAGATGATGTAGTCAATGCCGAGGCCCTTACCCGAAAACAGGGCCGCCCAATTCTTGTCGAGGTAGGTTTGTGCCCGCACGCGCGCGATCCGCGTCGGCACGTTGAAGAGTGTATTTGCGACCTGGCAGGCGACCATATTCACTTCATCATAGAGCGTCACCGCGATCAGCATATCAGTTGCATCTGCCCCCGCTCTGGCGAGAACATCAGGGTGCGCACCATGTCCCTGAATCGCGCGCACATCCAACACGTCGTTGGCACGCAGAACCAGTTCGGGATTGTTGTCGATGATCGTGACGTCGTTGTTCTCGGCCGCCAGTCTTTCGGCGATGCCGAAGCCGACCTGGCCGGCGCCGCAAATGATAACACGCATGGCGCCTCCACTTTGGCCCGAAGCGACAGCGGACGATGCCTCACCAAAGTTCGACCCTGGCGAGGCATCCGCTGTTATAGGTCATGACGCGCAGCACTGAACGCCAAATAGCAAAGCAACGCTTAACTAGGTGGGCACGCCGCTGCCACCGCGATGTTCGGACGTGACACCCAGCGCGCGCAGTTTCCTATGCAGGGCCGATCGCTCCATGCCAACGAATTCCGCCGTGCGCGAAATGTTGCCGCCAAACCGGTTAATCTGCGACAAAAGATACTCTCGTTCAAAGATCTCGCGCGCCTCACGCAGCGGCAGCGACATCAAATGCTCGGCGCCGCCGTTGACCGGCAACGGCACGTTCGAGCCGATCTCGTCGGGTAGCATGTCTGCCGTAATGTTGGTTTCCGGCGACCCCTCGGCGAGGATCATCACGCGTTCGACGTTGTTGCGTAACTCGCGCACATTTCCGGGCCAATCATGGGCCTGGAGAACCGCCATGGCGTCGTCACCGACACTGCGTGGTGACAGGCCCGAGGACTCGGCGATCTGTTTGATGAAGTAGTCCACCAATGAGGGAATGTCTTCGCGGCGTTCGGCCAGAGATGGCACCCGAACGGGGACGACGGCCAGGCGATGATAGAGATCGGACCGGAAACTGCCGTCCTCCATCTCACGCTCGATATGGCGGCTTGTCGACGAAATGATGCGGACATCGACGCCAACCTTTTGACTGCCGCCGATGCGGAGAAACTTCTGCTCGACCAGCACCCGCAGCACTTTGCCTTGGGTCTCGTAAGGCATGTCCGCGACTTCATCGATGTAAAGCGTTCCCGTGTGGGCTTCTTCCAGCGCGCCGACCTTACGCGGGCCGCCTGTACGGTCCTCGACGCCGAAGAGTTCTTCCTCCACGCGCTCTGGCACCATCGCGGCCGCATTCAGCACCACAAACGGCCCGTCGGCGCGCAAGGATTTCTGGTGAATGGCTCTGGCGGCAATCTCCTTACCGCTACCCGACGCACCACGCAGAAGGATACGGCTGTTGGTCGGTGCAATCTTCTCGATTTGAGACCTGAGCGCGTTGATTGACGCCGAATTTCCGATCATGTCGGCACTGACCGGGCTGCGCTCCTTCAGCTGCTTGACTTCCTTTCGCAGCTGCGAGGCTTCAAGCGCCCGCATCGACACGAGAATGAGACGATCCGCCGTAAAGGGCTTTGGAATGTAATCATAGGCGCCGCGTTTGATGGCGGTGACGGCGGTGTCGATGTTGCCGTGGCCGGAAATGATCACGATCGGCAGGTCCGGGTGGACCTTGCGGATCACCGACAAGACCTCAAGCCCGTCCAGACGACTGCCCTGCAGCCAGATATCGAGAATGACCAAGTGCGGCCGGCGATTTTCAATCGCGATGAGGGCCTCGTCGCTGTCGCGCGCCAACCGGCACGTATGTCCCTCATCTTCCAGGATGCCGGCAACCAATTCACGAATATCGGCTTCATCATCGACAACCAGGATGTCCGACGCCATTCCACGTTCCTCCCGTCAAGCGGCAAAAAGCGCCGCAACTTCGTTCTATTCAGCCGCAGCGAGACCATCCTCAGTCTCGACCACCGGGCCCGCCTCTTGAATTGGAAGCCGAACCGTAACCCGCGCGCCATAAGGGCGCTCTTCCGTAGGTGGGACGTCTTCGAGCATGATCGTTCCGCCGTGCTGCTCGATGATCTGTTGGACGATCGCAAGGCCGATCCCAGTCCCCTTTTTCTTGGTCGTTACGTAGGGTTCAAGCAACCGCTTTCGGTGCTGCTTGTCTAAACCAGTTCCGTTGTCTGCAACCTGTAGCTCGGCGATATCACCTGTCCTCGTGAGGTCAACTTCAATCCGCCCGCGATAGTCAGCGCCGCGGTCGCCGCGCTGTGCAGCGGTCTCGATCGCTTCAGCCGCGTTCTTGACGAGGTTTGTGACAACCTGGCCAAGATGATCCGCGTCAACCGCGCTGACAACAGGTTCGTCTGGAAGATTGAGCGCAATATCGACCGTCTCAAGACTCATCTGAAACAAGGTGACAGGCTCGCGGACGACCGTGCGCAGATCCTGAGCCTGAAACGACGGCGCCCGCATTTTTGCAAACGACGAAAAGTCATCGACCAATCGCGCAACGGCGTCGACCTGACGCACGATCGTGTCGGTGCATTTGTCGAACACCTCGCGATCCTCGGTCAGGACCTTTCCATACTTGCGGCGAATCCGCTCAGCCGACAGCTGGATTGGCGTCAGCGGGTTTTTGATCTCATGAGCGATCCGACGCGCCACGTCCGCCCAAGCCGACGTGCGTTGGGCCGCCACGAGTTCGGTGATGTCGTCAAGCGTGACGACCTTGCCGCGATCCGTACCCGTTGCTTCGCGCGTCAGGCGTACCCCAAAGGTCCGCTCCTCACCGTCAATCACCATCGTGAGCGGCGATGGACTACGCGCAAGTGCGGCGTCCTGCTCAATCGCCGTGAGATACGCGGACAGATCCGGCAAGGCCGTGTCCAACGACTGCCCGACCAACACATCCGCAGACTGGGACAACAACGTCTCGGCGGAGGGATTGACCAGGCGGATCTGTCCATGACTGTCGAGCCCGATCACACCGGCGGACACGCCCGAAAGCACCGCCTCCGTAAAGCGCCGACGCTCAAGCAGCTGTTGGTTTGCCGAGACCAACTCGTCGCGCTGGCTCTTGAGCTCGGACGTCATGGTGTTGAACGTCGAAGACAACCGCCTGAGGTCGCCCTCGCCGCGCCGGATGGGCAAAACGACGTTGAGGTTGCCGCGCGAGATATGCTGGGCCGCAGCGATCAAGCGGCCGATCGGCGCGACGAACCGTCCGGCAAACCACAGGCCCGCCCAAATCGCCGCGAGCATGCCGGTCAGCGAAATGAGAAAGTAGAGCAGGCCGTGGGCCACCTGCAGGCCGCTGCGCCGCTTACGCAACAACGTGTATTCCTCGACCCCGGCCTCGGTGCGCCGCAACTCCCGGATCACCTTTGGGCTGACGCCGCGCGCGACAAAGACATAAATCCCCGGGTGGTCTTTCAGGCGCGAGATGGCCGCGACGCGATAGGCATCGCGCGGCTCCAGCACAGGCACCTGGCCGCCTTCTGCGATTTTGATCAATTCCGCAGGTGGTGCGCGGTACGGGATCTTGGGGTTCTCAATCGCGGTAACGAGCGGCTTCCCGGTCTGGTCGATGATGTAGGCCACCGGCAAATCGCGCAGCCCGGCCTGGACGAACACCAACTCGCGAAAGCGCTTCGGGTCGCTCTGCAACAGATGCGCGGCTTCATTGAGGTCCCGCGCCATGTTGACGACATCGGTGCGGATGACCTGCCCATGCTCTTCCACATAGGCGTTCGCGACCTCGAGCGAGTTTTCGATGATCTGCCGCGTGCGTTCCGCAAACCAGCCGTCGATCGCGCGGACAAACGTCGTCGTTGCGGCAATCGCGAGCAGCAACGCAGGCAGGATCGCGATCAGGCTGAACAGCGCCACGATCCGAATGTGCAATCGCGCACCGGCAACTTTCGTCCGCCACGCGTTGTAGAGTCGCACGCCCTGCCATGCGACAACCGCGATCACCGCCCCGACCAGCAAAACGTTGGCGAAGAGCACGAAGAACACAACCTCGCCGCGCGGCGTGATCGGGGTGAGATTGGTGAGGATCAGATAGGTCGCCAGCGCGGAAAACAGCGATAGAACAACGATCGCAAGGCCGACGCGGAAGGCCCGGCTCCCCGTATCGGCGAACGGCATCGCCGCATCGTCGACCATCACAGGACTTTGCGCACCGTCTCCACCAGCGAACTCGGCGTCCCGAACGCGGGCATCAACTCCACTCTGGCTCGAACCACTATTGTTCAAGATCAACGCCCCTTCGACAGTGCTGGCGATACCGAGACCGACGCATCGCAGGGATTTACACGAAACACTTGGACCGCCTATCAACCGCGTAACTGTGACATTTACGCGACTAACGGCGTGTGCGTTACGCCACCAACCCGGTTTGGTCAACGGGGTGTCTGTGTCGCCTTAGCCTGTTGGCGTGGCAGATGTGACGCCAACTAGCTCAAATCAACTAACGTCCAGGCGACCGAATGACTTGAATGTCCAACATTTTAATCCGGCTGCGCAACGTATTTCGATTGAGCCCAAGCAGTTCGGCAGCGCGAATCTGATTGCCGCGTGTCGCCGCCAGGGCGGCTGTGAATAACGGCGCTTCGACTTCCCGCAATATGCGATCATAGAGCCCGGGAGGCGGCAGTTCGCTGCCGTAACTGGCGAAGTACCGCGCGAGGTGCCGCTCAACCATTTCCGACAATGTCGCGGCATCCTCAGCGGCGGGCGCGGCAGGCGGGGCGGAAAATGCCTCGGCAAGCTCACTGTCCACCATCTCACGCGTTAAAATCTCTTCCGGATAGATCGCGGCCAGACGGCGCACGAGGTTCTCAAGCTCGCGCACGTTTCCTGGCCAGGAATGCTGCTTCAGACGCTCAATAGCATCGGGCGCAATCGTCCGCGTCGCGGCGCTCTCGCCCGCAGCCTGCGCGAGAAAATGCCGTGCGAGATCGCCAATATCGTCCCGTCGCTCGCGCAACGGCGGCAGGCGCAACGGCACGACGTTCAGCCGGTAGAAGAGATCTTCCCGAAAAAGGCCTTGCTGGATCTGCGTTCTCAGGTCCCTGTGCGTCGCCGCCACGATCCGGACATTGGTTCGGATCGGCGTACGGCCTCCAACGGTTGTATATTCGCCTTCCTGTAAGACACGCAGCAGCCGGGTCTGCGCATCCATCGGCATGTCGCCGATCTCATCCAGGAACAGCGTGCCGCCCTCGGCTTGCTCAAACCGGCCGGCCATACGGTTTTGTGCCCCGGTGAAGGCACCGCGCTCGTGGCCGAACAATTCGCTTTCAATTAACTCACGTGGGATGGCCGCCATGTTGATCGCAACGAAGGGCCCATCACGCCGCTTGGAGTAGTTGTGCAGGACCTGGGCGACGAGTTCCTTGCCGGTACCGGACTCGCCGTTGATCATCACGGTCAAATCGGTGCGGGTCAGCCGCGCGATCACGCGATAGATTTCCTGCATCGCCGGCGACCGGCCGATCAGCGGCAGCTCATCTTCGCCATCACCAACGGACGAGGCCGTCTGCTGCGGCAATGGTCGCGCCATCGCCCGCCCGACAATCGCAACCAACTGATTGAGATCAAACGGTTTTGGCAGGTAGTCAAACGCTCCCTTTTCCGCCGCCGTCAGCGCCGTCATGAGTGTGTTTTGCGCGCTCATGACGATCACGGGCAGCTCGGGGCGCAAACGTTGCACTCTTGGGATTAAGTCAAATGCATTCTCGTCGGGCATAACGACGTCCGTGACGACGACATCGCCTTCCCCCTGTGACACCCACCGCCACAGCGTCGCCGCATTGCTTGTTGTGCGCGGGATGTATCCGGCGCGTGCGAGCGCCTGATTCAATACGGTCCGGATCGCCGCGTCGTCATCAGCTACGAGTACGGTGCCCTTTGCCATGCTGCTCCTATCCCACTTGAGAAAACAGATCAGTCCATCGGCTGATGCATCGGCATCAATGTGCGAAACGTCGTGTGTCCGGCCTGGGTCTCGTACTCAATCACGCCACCATGATCGCCGATGATTTTCGCCACCAACGCCAGACCAAGGCCCGTGCCGGATCGCTTGGTCGTCACAAACGGATCAAACAGATGCGGGCGGAGTTCCTCCGGAACGCCAGGACCGTTGTCCTCAATCTCAACGACCAATGGCAGCGCCACGCGTTGACCGGCACCCGGCAAGGAAAACTTGATGCCGGGGCGAAAGCCTGTCCGCAGCGTGATACGACCGCGTTTGCCGGTTTCCTTGACAGCCTCGGCCGCGTTTTTCACGAGATTCAAGTAGGCCTGGATCAATGAATCCCGATGCCCCGTGATGGGTGGTAGCGACGGGTCATAGGCGGCAACGATTGTCGCGTCCTGCGCAAAGCCGTTGCTGGCAATCTGCCGGACATGGTCCAGCACGTCATGAATGTTGATTGGCGTTGGTGGTAGCGGGCGGTCGTCACCAAACACTTCCATGCGGTCGACCAGATCTCGAATTCGGTCGGTTTCCGCGCAGATCAACTGCACCAGCTGTCGGTCGCCTTCCGCAAGACTGGATTCGATCAGCTGCGCAGCACCCCGAATGCCGGACAACGGGTTCTTGATCTCGTGCGCCAACATCGACGCAAGCCCGGATACCGAGCGCGCGGCCGCGCGATGGGTTAACTGCCGCTCGATCATTTGCGCCATCGATCGCTGTTGCAGCAGGAGGAAGATCTGATCCGGACACTCAGGCAACAGACCTGCATACACATCGACAAGCTTTGTTCCGCCGGCCCGCGGCACGGCGATTTCAACACCGTATTCGTTCACCGACGCCGAGTTCCGGCGAACTTGCTCCAGCAAGCTCAGAAGCGGGCAACCAAACGTCAACAGGTCGTCTAATGATTGGCGCCTGAGAACACTGACGCTCACGTCGAAAAAGATCTCAGCGGCAGGATTGGCCAGTGCAATCGCATTGCCCGGTGCGATGACCAGAATTGGATGCGGCAACGCGCCCAACAAGGCGTCTAGGCTGAGAGCGGACGACTCGCTGCCCTGTTGCGACCGGGCCCGAACAGCTTTTCGGCCTCTCTTACTCATGCTGCCTGGTCCATGGGAGAGCTGAGTGCCGCCGAAAGCCCACGAAGAACGGTCGCCACACAGTCACTGGTGCACAAATCGCGGCGCACACGCTTTAAGGCCTCGCCCCGATAGCCCGCGGCCTCCAAGTACCAGCCGATGTGTTTCCGGGCCTGCCGTAACCCGGCATTGCTGCCGTAGTGTCGGAACATGTCGTCCAGGTGCTCCAGCGCATGCTGCTGGCGTTCCTCGGCTGTGGCTGGTCCGGGATCGCACCCAGTTGCCAAAGCTGCAGCGATGCGTCCCGGCAATTCCGGGCGCCCATAAGCGCCGCGACCAACCATCACGGCATCTGCACCCGAACGTGCGATCGCCTGTTTCGCATCGGCCGGTGTGTGAATGTCGCCATTGACGACCACCGGTATCGCAACAGCTGCCTTGACGTTTCGCACAAAGGCCCAATCGGCCTGACCCTTGAAGAACTGACAACGCGTCCGGCCGTGCACCGTCACCATGCGCACGCCGGACTGTTCCGCACGGCGCGCAAGCTCCGGAGCGTTGAGGGAGGCGTGATCCCAGCCCATACGCATTTTTAAGGTGACCGGCACGTCGACAGCGCCAACGGTCGCATCGATGAGTTCCAACGCATGGTCGAGGTCGCGCATCAGAGCGCTGCCGGACAGGCGGCCGGTCACTTCCCGCGCTGGGCAGCCCATGTTGATATCGATGATATCCGCACCGGCATCGACAGCGATGCGGGCGCCCTCCGCCATCCAATAGGCATCCCGACCGGCAAGTTGCATAACGAACGGGCGAACGCCGGCATCCGCTGCCTTCCAAACTGCCCGCCGCCGCTCGCGAACGAGCTCCCGGCTCGCAACCATTTCAGAAACAACAAGTCCGGCGCCAAGTCGCCGCGCCAATCGCCGAAACGGTGGATCCGTTACGCCCGACATCGGCGCAAGAAAGACCCTGTTGGCGACCGTGACACCGCCAATGTCAACTGCCGTAGAGGCATCGTTTGCGCGTGCATTGCACATGAATTGGTCAAAGTTCATCTATGCTCGTCATATGGGCAAACTAGGATGCAACGCTCAGTGTTGCAAGGGCCCTGCGCTGCATCGCAGCACAACGTAAATCGCGCAACATCCTGAGAACGCGGCGCACAGCGCAATTATTGCGAAAAAACGTTTGACGCCCGCGCCTAGAACTGTCCGTTTCAGTTGGCACAGTCAGCGTATCCCTGGATCAATCCGATCTGTTCTGCCTCTGTTGGTTGCTGCCGCCTGCGCGGGCAGCACCATCACAATCCGACCGGAGTGAGACGTGCAGATTGCCGCACTGATCGTTGCCGCGGGCCGCGGAGCCCGCATGGATCTGTCCGCCGCTCGCGAAAACGAGGCGCGTGCCCCGAAACAGTATCTGTTCCTGGGTGGACAAACTGTTTTGCGGCGCGCCATGGATGTCTTCGCTAACCATCCAGCTGTCGACAGCATACTGGTCGTCACGCATCGTGATGACGGTGAACTTTATGCCGCGGCCACAGCGGGATGCGGCCCGAAACTTCTGCCGACGGTTCATGGTGGTTCAACCCGCCAGTCGTCGGTCCACAACGGCTTGAAGGCACTCGCTGCCGCGTCGCCCGAAATCGTATTGATCCACGACGCGGCGCGCCCATTCGTTAGCCACGATGAAATTTCAGGCGCTATCGCAGCTGCCAAGAAAACGGGCGGTGCGATCGTCGCAATCCCGTTGGCGGATACGCTGAAGCGCGCCGACGCCGGCAATCACGTCATCGAGACGCTTCCGCGGGATGGGTTGTGGCGTGCGGCAACGCCCCAGGCCTTTCGCTATGTAGACATCCTGGCGGCCCACGCCGAAGCCGCAAACGTTGACGTCGCGCTCACAGATGATGCCGCTGTTGCAGAGCACGCCGGTCTCCCGGTCAGCCTCGTCCCGGGCCGGCCGGAGAACTTCAAACTGACAACGCGTGAGGATCTTGCAATGGCCGAAGAGCGGCTCAAAGCCGACGCAGCACCTGACGTTCGCTCCGGCGTTGGCTTCGATGTCCACCGTCTTGTCCCCGGCGATCACGTCTGGCTGTGCGGCATCCGCATTCCACATGACGCGCGGTTGGACGGACACTCAGACGCTGACGTTGGATTGCACGCTCTGACAGACGCGATCCTGGGTGCCATCGGGGACGGCGATATTGGCGCCCACTTCCCCCCGTCGGACCCGCAATGGCGCGGCGCGGCCTCCAATCAGTTCCTGGCGGACGCAGCACGACGGGTATCAACGCGTGGCGGCAGGATTTCCAACGTGGATGTCACGTTGCTGTGTGAAGCCCCAAAGATCGGGCCGCATCGCGATGCCATGCGCGCCCGGATCTCGGAGATCCTCGCCATCTCGATCGATCGCGTCGGCGTCAAGGCCACTACAACGGAACGCCTCGGGTTCACCGGCCGCGGCGAAGGCATCGCCGCTATGGCCACCGCAACTGTGGTCCTCTGATCGGGAACGGGCTGCAATCTCAAACGTTGCGAAAACGAGCGGATCAGCCACGACCGTGCTTGCTGGCGCTACGGTTTAAGGGCAGCGCTTGCCGTGGCGGCGGTGCCTTTTAAGCAACCGAATACTGCTCAAGCGCACTGCGGTTGATCTCGATCCCCAGCCCGGGACCGTCCGGGATCGCAACAACGCCATCGACGTGCTCGATCGGCGCCTTCAGTACGGCCTGGCGGAAAGGGTGCTCCGAGCGATCGAGCTCGAGAATCGGCTCGAGGGCCCGATACCGCGGCGGCGTATTTGGCAGCACCGCGAGGAGCTGCAGCGCTGCGGCCAGTCCGATACCGGTCCCCCAAACATGGGGGACATAACGGACGCCAAACGCGGTTGCCATGTCCGCAATCTTCTTGCATTCGCTGAGGCCGCCGGCCGCGCATGTGTCGGGCTGGATAATGTCGATCGCGCGTCGGGTGAGAATTTCGCGGAACCCCCAACGAGTATAGTCGCACTCGCCGCCGGCAACAGGAATGGGTTGGCCGGACTTGACCGCGACATAGCTGTCCAGATCATCAGGAACCACCGGCTCCTCGAACCAGCCGATGTCGCAGTCCGCGACAGCGCGCCCGAGCGCAATCGCCTCGATCGCATCAAAGCCGTGGTTGGCATCCAGCATCAGCCCGAAGTTGTCGCCGACTGCCGCGCGCACGGCGCGGATCAACGTCGCATCTTCCTGCACGCCAAACCCGATCTTCAATTTGGCTGCATGAAAGCCCTCGCGCTGATAACCGACGACCTCAGCGACAATGTAATCCAGCGGATCGCCGTCATCGGTTCGATAGGTGCCGGTCGCGTAGGCCCGAACATCGCGTCGCAATGGTCCCCCCATCAGCCGATGGATGGGCTGACCCAAGTGCCGTCCCTTCAGATCCCACAACGCAATGTCGACGCCGCTGAGCGCGGTAATCGCCAAACCCTTCTGCCCTTGGTCGCGAAACTGATTGTACAGCGTCTGCCAATGTCGCTCCGTCGCAAGGCAGTCCTCGCCAACGAGGTAGGGAGCGTAGGCCGCGACAATTGCAGCATTCAACGACGCCGGTCCAAGACACTCGCCCCAACCTGTCGTCCCGTCCTCCGCAACGATCTCAACAACGCAGCTCCCGCGCATGTCCGCGCGATTGAAAGACCAATGGAATGGCTCCGACAGCGGCGCTGCCAGAACGTGTGTATGAATTCCAGCAATTTTCATGGATTGGCCCCAAAATCACCCATCTCATTGCTCGGCGACGGACCAACGGACCATTGCCTTACGGGCTCAGTCGCCGTTTCAGTCCCGTTTCCACTGGCGCAGACGTTGCCCACAACTTTCGAATCACGGCATGTGGATATCCGAGGTTGTAGAGGCCAGACCTCGCGCTTGGGGGACACGATGAACATGATGCCTGCGCCAATTGCGCATGATCCGAATGATATCGCACGGATCGCTGAAGATACAGCATCTGCCTGCATTGCGACGCGCGTACGCCAGCTGAGTCGCATCATCACGCGGATGTACGACGATGCTCTGCGACCGCACGGCATTACGGCAAGCCAATTCACGTTGCTGACCCAGTTGGCCAACCGCGACGGGATCACCGCGGTCGAGATCGGGTTCGCGCTCGACATTGAGAAATCAACGCTATCGCGCAATCTCAAACGCCTGCTCGCGCTCGGCTTGATCATTATGGATCCACCCGCCGGTCGCCGTGGACGGGGTCTGCACCTGACGCCGAAAGGCCAGGCGGTAATCAAGGACGCTTATCCGTTGTGGGTCGATGCTCAGCACCGGACCGTTGCCGTGCTTGGCACAAGCAGCCGCG
>JBCDAH010000033.1:0-36409 GCA_039186015.1 Pseudomonadota bacterium | reverse complement strand
GTCCATATCGCTTCGCGGACGAGGTCAAGTGCATCAGCTTGATTCATTTTCGTCGTCCGTTGTGGTTGATGAGCCGCTCTCGTCCTCTGCCGCAGCAGCCGGCGCGGAGATGGTCACGGAATCATCGAGGCGCAGAACGTCGCCATTGTCGAGAACGGCAATTGACTCGCCCTTCTCTATGAGAACCGACGTCACCGTTCCCTGGATGGCACCGTCGAAGGACGTAACCGTCTTGCCGACAACACTCGACGCCTGCGTGAGCCGCGTCTCGGACAGGAGCTCCTCGAGCTGGTCATTGGACTTGATTGACTGCTCGACTTCGGAGAACGACGCGAGTTGCGCGACGTACTCCGTTGAATCCATTGGGTTGAGCGGATCCTGGTTCTCGAGTTGCGCAATCAAAAGCTGGAGAAACCCCTGATAATCCAGAGTTTCTGCGGACAGCGCCTCGGTTTGTGGGGATGTGGCTCCCGCTGTCGTCGAAGATGAAACCGTGTTGACCGACATGTGGCATCCCTTGCATCACAGACCGCTCTTCAGCCGAGCCTCAGGCTACGGCACGGTCTTCAGATTCCGTTGCTTCGTTAGCGGCAAGCAGCTCGTCCTCAACGGGAAACAACGAGCGCAACTTTCGCAATGCTTCGAATATTCTCCCGGCATCGATAGATTCATGAACGCTGACGAGGCCGTCGAGAAGCTCCTGATTACGCAACGTGGAAACCAAAGTCGTGTGCTGATGCTCAAACAGCGAATGCGCAAGTTGCGCCGTTGTCGGCTCCATGAGAATCGACTGCACGACGTAATAGAGTTGGCGCAGGGGCGTTGTTGCCTGTTCCAGCTGGATGACATGGCTCTCAAGCAGAAACGAGACGTCGTTCAAAAACTCCAACGTGACCTTTCTGTCGACACGCAGCACCGCGCCATTCACGAAGATCCGGTCACGTGGTTTTAGATGAATCTTCAAGTTGCTTGTCATTTCAGGCCATCACACAGAGCTTCGGACACCATGATTATCTCTTGGAATGAATTCGTCTTTTCAGATCGAATTTTCTCACACTCCCGAACAATCCATATTCCAATAGACATTAATTGTGCACGCAGCTCTTTTGGCAGATCATTCTCTTCACTTGCCAAATCTTCAATCAGTATTGTCCATAATTTGTGGGTGAAATATATAGCTTCTGCCGCCTCTCGCGTTCCGGGACCGGCTTCGTCGGCCGCCTTCAACAATTGAATTGACCGGTCGAATGCTCTGCGTTCGCGCTTTTTTGCATCGTCTTGGCGATCTTCGGCGGCTTCAGCATAGTGAAACTGATACATCGATGAATTGTCCCTCGTGAACTGCGGAGAGTTCTATTTGATACTACAGATAATTCAAGATGGTTAATCCTTGAATTCTCGCGGTGGTCGCATATGACACTTCAATTTGCGTGAGCAGGTTATTCATTCTTGTTGCTGCCTCATAAGCGTCAACGCCCTCAAGCTCGACAATGGACTCCTCGATGACATTCGTCTGTATGGACAGCCTATCCTGCGCCGAGCTTACGCGCTGCTCTGCAAGACCCAATCTCCCGCCGATCGCTGCAACTCCGGAGTTGCCGTTTGTCGTCAACTCAATCACTTTGTCGGCAAGAACCTGAAACGCCTCGCCGCTCAAGTTTTTGGCGCCAAGGTCGATGACCGCAGCATAGGCCTGCGTCAATGAGCGGAACGCCTGCTCGTTGGCTGAGGCGGATGTTTCGATCACTTCGTTCGGTGAGATTCGGTTTTTCAGCAGATCGTCGGACGCACTAGAGAAATTGGTCGCCCAGGAAGGGTCCTGAAAGAGAGTGTCGAACGCGCCATCAAGAAATGTCTGCATCTGCGCGCCGGTAATCGTCGCGACAGACGGGTCAGTCGCTGGGAAACCAAACTCCGTAACGAAAGCAGTCTGCACGGCCGTTCGTGACGTCCCTGGAGGATCAGCGAGATAATCGTCCATTGCGGGCGATTGCGTCGCCACCCCGGAAAAGAGATATGCCCCGTCAAACGACGTCGAAAGCAAACTCGTCAACGCGCCCATTTCCGACTCGGCGGCCATCACGATTGTCGCGCGCTGGTCATCAGCCTGCATCGCCGACAACAAGCTGCCGAGAAAGCGCTGCGCATTGTCGGAGACTTGCGTAATGGCGGATTGTGTCGCTTCCAATCGCGACATCAGTGATTCGTTGTTGACCTGCATCACGCTCAGCGTCGAGCGCGTCTGCCGGAAGTTCAGCGTCTTATCGACCAAATAGCTGAGTTCCAAGCCGACATCGGCATGTCGTCCTGTTGCGACTTCCAGCTCGGCATCTCTCAATTGCAGCTGCGAGGTCCGCAGCGTCGTTTGAAGAGCGTTGGTCAGCCCAAGTGATGAAATTGTTGGCGTCGGCACGGTCTACCCCGTTGCTTGCAGGAGCGCATTGAACATCGCATCCACCGTTGAAATCAGCCGCGACGACGCCTGGTACGAGCGCTCCAGGTCGAGCAAGGTCGTCATCTCTTTGTCGATGTTTACGCCGACGGCGTTGTGCCACGCTTCATTCGTGCGATCGCGTTGGATCTCGGCGGATTCGGC
This sequence comes from Pseudomonadota bacterium, assembly GCA_039186015.1. Taxonomy (GTDB): domain Bacteria; phylum Pseudomonadota; class Alphaproteobacteria; order Rhizobiales; family Hyphomicrobiaceae; genus JBCBWG01. The sequence goes on along the minus strand of JBCDAH010000033.1, from coordinate 33,813 downwards.
CGCAACCGATGCCACAGTCCGTTCCTCGGCAAGCCAGGCTGCGCTCGCGGACGCATACGCCAAAACGCTCACTGTCGATTCGATATCGGCGGATGAGTCGAATGAGCGGTCTGCGCTCAAGGCTTCAGCGTAGCTCAGCAACCGGTCGCTGAACCCCTCGTTTGCTGCTGTGTTCTCGATATAGGATGCGCCGGAAAATCCGCCGTCACGCAGTAACGCTATGCTTCCGCCTTGAGAGGGGTCTGCGGCAGGATTTACCGAAATCTGCCCGGCCAGGCCGTCAACGACCGTTCCACTCGGAGGAACCGCAGGGCCACCGGAATATATGAATAAGCCGACTTGATCGGGCAGCGTCGGCACTGCGCTTTGGTCCGTTTCGGCGAAGACCTCGATCAAGCCGCGCGCGATCTCGTCAAGCTGGCGTTGGTATGTGATGGAGGTCTCATCGCGAATGGAGAGAAGCGCACCGATTTGGCCGCCCACACCGTTTCCGAGGCCAGACGTCGATACCGGAATGCCATCAATGGAAACATCATTTCCAATCGCGCCATCGGCGAGCGGCGTCGACAGCGTAAAGGTCACGTCGCGCGGGCCGGATTCGTAAAGCGTCAGGCTATCGCCTGCGAAAATGACCATATCGCCGTTGTCACGTTCTATGGTGCGAATGTCGATCAGCTCGGAGATTGCACGCAACTGCGTATCGCGTTGATCGAGAAGATCGGTGACATCGCGACCCAGCACCATGCCTCGCATGATCGCTTCATTTGTCTCATCAAAGTCGCCGAGCAGTCTGTTCAAGCTGTCGACGGCATCTGCAATGCCCTGGTCGGCGCCCCAGCGGACTTGCCGGGTCACGTCCGTTGCGGAATTCAATGTCATCACCATCTCTGAGGCCGCGGTGACGACGGCTTGGCCGGTTGCCGGGTTTTGCGGTGCCGACGCGTAGTCCTGAAGTGCCGAATTCAGCGCGGCAAGTTTGCCCGATGGCGACAGCTCAAGTTCGGGATCGCTCACGGTCGCATAGAGCTGATTGAGGGCATCCAGCCGGGCCTGCGAAGCAGAGGAAGACGTCGACGCGCCAATCGCGCTCTCAAAGAGAGCGGCATCGGCCAGACGATTGATGCCTGCCGGTCGGACACCACCATCGAACGTCGTGTACCGACCCATAACTTTTGCTGACGCATTCGTGTCGCCGGCGCGTGCAATGTTGCGCGCCACGACCGACGAATCCGTACTCGTTGTACTGAGACTGCTCGTTGCGATGTTCAGTACGGTTGTTAGAGAGCTCATGCCATTGTGACCTTTACCGCCAGCTGTACCATCCCGGGCACTGGCCGCTTGCTGCGAAGCCGTTTGCCTCCGTCAACACAGCAAAGCCAACTCGCAACCAGCTACCCAGGGAGCACGTGACGATCTTGTTTGCGCACTAACGCTTCAGATTCACCAACACATCGAGAAGCTCAGATCCGGTCTGGAACACCTTCGAGTTGGCAGTATAGCTGCGCTGAGCGGCAATCATCTCGGTCAGCTCGCCAGCCAGGTCCACTGTCGAGTTTTCCAGCGCGCCGGACACAACGCTGCCGAAGCCAGCGGTACCGGCCTCGCCAACGCGCAGCTCGCCCGCATCGATTGTGAGTTCAAATGTGTTACCAGCCGTCTGCCGCATCTGATCTGGCGCAACGACTGTCGCGAGCGGTATCTTGTACGCGGGGTTTTTCGTGCCATTTTCGTATGCCAAATAGACCGTCCCATCGTCCGAGATCTCGATGCCGCTTACGCCACTTGCCGGGTTTCCATCTGCATCAACTTCGAGAACGGTATAGTCCGCAGCGAGCTGTGTTGTGCCCGTCAAATCGAATGTCATCGTTGCGCCGCCGGGCACTGCGACCGACAACGAGGTGGGGCTTGACGCGTCAAGGTTCCCGTCCGCGTCGAACACCAGTGTGTCCGTCGTAATTGCAGCGCTGGCGTACGGGAAGTCTCCGCTTGTTGGATCGCGGTCCGCGGAGTCAAAGACGGCGATGTCCCATTCGCCGGCGGTTGTCGTTTTGGTGTAATAGATGTCGAGGACGACCTCCTCACCGAGATTGCCGTACACAACAACTGATGACTTGCCTGTGTAAGATGCCGTTGCTGCGTTCGCGCTCGGCAAATCTCCGGCAGCAACGTCGGTTGCCTCGGATGGAACGTTGACGCGCAGGGACGCTTCTGTTGATGCGACAGCGTCAAGCTGATCGCCACCGAGATTAATGGCCTCGAGCCCCGCAGTGCCGTTAATCACAAGGTTGGTGTTCGCACCTTCGCCGAGCGGATAACCCATCAGCGTGAAGCCGGCCGCGTTGACCAGGGAGCCGTTCGAGTCCGCGATAAACGAGCCGGCTCGGGTAAATGCGACCGACCCGTCCGACGCCGCAACAATGAACATGCCTTCGCCCTGGATCGCCAGATCGAGGGCTGATGAGGAGAACTCCAGCGTGCCTTGCTCTGAGATGCCGTATCGCGTCGTCGTCTCGATAGCGCCCGGCGTATAGTTACGCCCCGAGTCCACTATGAGCGAGCTGAACTCCGATGATGCTGACTTGTATCCGATCGTCGAGGCGTTTGCGACGTTTTCCGCGACAGTACCAAGACGACTGGATTGCGCGTTCATTCCAGAGACGCTCGTACGCATCATCCCATAAATACTCATGCGCTGACCTCCTGCGTGCCATCAATGCTTGATGGTAGATTACGCCAGCCAGCTTGCGCGGCGCTGATCAGGAAGCCCTCGCACTCTCCAAGGTAACATCACCCCCAACGCTGTCGACAATGCGATATCCAAGATGCCGTTTTGACTCGATTGGATCGTAACCCAGGGCACCACGAAGGCGACGCCGTAATTTACTGATGTGACTTTCGATAACCGTCTCTTCTATGCCTTGCTCAAACAAACCATAGACCGAATTAAATATCTGAGATTTTGTTATTCTGCGACCTTGTTTCAAAATCAGCAGTTCCAGAATTCTCAATTCGCGACGCGGCAACGGTAGAGATTCACCTCGCACGAGTGGATCACGCCCATCACAAAAGACGATAATCTCGCCCAGTCGCACTGCATCACGATTTTTGCTTTGCGCACGACGTGTTATGGCTGCGACTCGCGCCATAATCTCCTTTGCATGGCATGGTTTACGGACGACATCATCGAAGCCCAGAGAAAACAGCTCTAAGGTTTCGTTGAGGCTTCGTTCATCTTGAACGGCGATAACTGCAGCAGCGGAACGACGTCTGATTAAGTTCGCTAATTGCGCGCCAACTTCGCACTCTCCCAGCAAGAATGCGTTTACTGAACTTATATCATCATCCGCTGCGGATGCGACCCAGCCATCAAAATCTTTCGCCGAGAAACCTGCAGCCGCAATTCCTTCGCGATCAAAAGATGCCGCATAAGCGTCCGCAATTACGTCTCGGTCGTCTACAATGATAATCATTGTGAGCCCTGTGGAATTTTCTTGAATCTCACAATTGAGAATACTTGTGTTCGGTTGTTTTTAAAAGAGTTTTGCACAACCCCAGCTGGCTGGTCGTGACATGCAAACCACTTTTCACCAATCTAAAATATGTAATCTCTATATATTTGGAGAGATTTTCTTCAAAAATCGTCTCTGGTCAGGCCTGCGTCAGCTTTCGCGTTTATCGATTCTTAACAATACGATTCGGTGAACGATCATGATCACAGACCATTGGGCCATCATTGCCATCTTCGTCGTTGGAACCGCGCTCTCGTTCCTGCCGATTTACTACTGCCTGGCGAGGGTGTTGGGAAAAGATACCGAATCGGCAGACGCTGAGCTTGCGGTGGGCGCAGGTACGTCTGAGCCCGCGCCGAGCCGTGCCGATTTCGCGCAAATGCTTCGGAGCGAGGTCTCGCGGCGCGCCGTTTCTCTCCTGGAGCCGTTTGCCAGAGCCGACAACGAGACGAGCAAACTGTCCGGCACACGGCGGGAGCGGCTTGCACCTGACCGTCTCGCGTCGCTGTCTGAAGCCATCGGCGAACTCTTTTCACCGAGCGCAGCCAATGCCTTCGAGCAATGTGTGACGTTGCTGAGAGGCAAACGTACGATGTCCGCTTCCGATGTCCGGGCGCAGGTTCGCAGTACGCTGGCCATCATCCAGCGCGAAGCCGCGATGACGCCGGACGGTCGAGACCTCAATGCTGCAACAGGCCGCGTCTGAGTTTCCGCACCTGCACCTTTCGCGATAAACGAGCGTAAGCTGCCCTGAATCAGCAGAAACGATCGCGACGCGCGTGCCGTGTCGATGACCCGCGAAACTTTGCATTAATTCGCTCGGGCTACGATGCGCGATCAGACCCTGCGCGGAAGCCCATACCGGCTCTCCGGTTGCAGGTCCATCACTGTCTGAAGCCTTGTGAGCTGGCGTAGAGCAATTGCGTAGTCGATCGACCAAAACCGCCCTGGAGAGGCGCCGAACGGAACGTGTTCCAACAGGATACAACGTTTCGTTTCGCATGCCCGAATTCCAGAATCTTGCGGAGCTGATCGACATCTCGGCGACCGGCTGCCGGATCCGCGTCCGCAACGGGCTGGCACCCTATGACCACGGGCTCATTCGCATCTCAACGATGGACCAGAGCCAGATCGACGGTAAGGTCATCTGGGTGAGCGGTCAGGACTGCGGTGTCATATTTTCGCAGCTGATCCCGGACGTTTTCGACTTCGTCCACTTTGACCATCTCGGCGAAGAGTTTTACTGGCGCATCGCTGAGATGCAGCAGCACCGTGCGTAACGCCACGCCTGCAGCAGCGTCCATCGCCGTCAAACCGTGCCAGGCACACCGCCGTGACCGTTGAGCCGCGGCTGTGAACGCCAAAAGCCGCCGAGACGGTTCGGATCTCACACGAACAATCCCGCATCCCCGCCTCTGGCGGACGTGATCTGCGTGTAACTCGGCCACATTGTCGTGCGTGGTTGCTGTGCAAGTATAGACAGCGTCGACCGGGGTGAATCGTCAGGGCGGCACAGTTTAGCTTTGAATGTCGTTCATCGGATTTGGGACCTTCCGTGACTGGATCACACTCTGAGTCGTCCTGGATCGCCTGTTACGCGCAACGGCGATCACCGCGCGTTCGTCTTGTTTGTTTCCCCCATGGTGGCGGGGGTCCATCCGCATACCGAGCGTGGGAGGCGCATCTTCCAGACTGGATCGAGGTTCTCTGCGTAAACCCGCCCGGTCGCGGCCAGCGCATGCGCGACGCGGCAGTCGACGATATGGATACTGCGGTCACGGCCGTTGCTACGGACTTGGCGCCATACTGTGACGCGCCACTTGTTCTTTTCGGTCACAGCGTCGGCGGCCTTGTCGCATTTGAAGTCGCGCGACGCCTCGAACGCGATCAATCGGCGACCGTGCTCAGAGCGATCATATCTGGTTTGCCTGCACCGGAGGTCCTCGAGGTCGCACCGGCCCTAAGCGACGATGCCGATGACGTGTTGCTGGCAGCACTCGACGCGTTCGGTCTCGTTCCCAGAGCTGTGCTCGACGTACCCGAGCTGCGGCAAATGATGCTGTCCGCCGTACGGACGGACTTCCGTTTGTGCGAGGCGCACAGAGTTCCGGACAATGCGATGCTTGAGGCGCCGCTCACGGTGCTAGGCGGCCGATCGGATGACCAGGCGACGGAACCGGCGCTGCAAGGTTGGCGGAATCGCACCCGCGCGGCGTTCACCTTTGACATGTTTGATGGTGATCATTTCTTCGTCGAAACCGCACGCGAGCCTTTACTTACATTCATTGCGGAGACGATCGAACATGATCTCGAGTCTCGTCCCGGCTCACTCCTGATTGGCGCGACCGAAGACTATCCCGTTGGCGAGACGTTGCACGATCTGTTTCGCAGGGCCGCCGCGGCAACGCCCAACGCGCTGGCACTTCACGGAATTGATCGCAAACTCACCTTTGGCGGACTCGATCGCGAGAGCGATCTGCTTGCGCGTCGCTTGCGGGCGCTCGGCCTAGGCGTCGATCGGATCGCAGTGCTGTTGTTGGACACAAGCGTTGACTTTGTCGTTGCGTACCTCGCCGCGCTTAAGGCGGGCGGTGCCTATCTCCCGCTTCCACTTGCAACGCCGCCGCACGCGATTGCAGACATCTTGACCGACGTGAAGCCCGCAGCCGTCGTGACCCGATCCGCATTTGCCAACCGCCTGCCTGAGACCTGGCGAGACGAGACACGTACCGTTGTTCTGGATGCCGGCTGGCAGGACCACCTCGCTGCGTTGCCGTTGCCGGATCTCGACGATGCATTTGAGCTGCCCGGGCCCGACAGCCTTGCCTACTGCGTCACGAGTTCCGGAACAACAGGTGCGCCGAAGGCTATCCTTTGCCCTCACCGAGGCGCCGTGAATTCCTACTGGTGGCGGTACGTTCACCTCCCCTATGGCACCGAAGAGCGCGAGGCGTGTAATGTCTTCCTCGTCTGGGAAGTGCTTCGACCTCTTCTCCAGGGGCGACCGGCATACATTATTCCAGACGACGTTGTATTCGATCCACGCCGACTGATCGCGTTCTTGAAGCAGCATCACATCACACGCGTATTGTTTACGCCGTCCCTGTTCGAGCAGCTCCTCGTCACGATTGAAGCATCTCAACGGTCCGCTTTGTCATCTCTCCGCATGGTGATCTTGAATGGCGAGGTTGTGTCGCGCGCCCTGCGCAATCGCGCGAAGGCTTGTCTGCCGCACGTGACGCTTATCAACGACTACTCGATCTCCGAGTGCCATGACGTGACGACCAGCGACCTCGCAGAGGCAGAGCCCGGTGCAAGCGGACGGTTTCTTCCCGTTGGTCGCGTTATGGCAAACGTACGGGTTTACCTGCTCGACGACAACAAGGCGCCCGTGCCGTGGGGACTGCCGGGCGAAGTCTACGTCGCCGGGCCAACGCTGGCGCGCGGCTATCTCAACCTGCCGGACGAAACCGCCGCACGCTTCGTTCCGGACCCATTTCAAGCGCCGCCAGCGCGCATGTTTCGGACCGGTGACATCGGGCGCGCATTGCCCGACGGCCAGCTTGAGATTACGGGCCGTGCCAAGTTTATGGTCAAACTTCGCGGGTACACGATTGTGCCGAGTGCGGTTGAAGCCGCAATCACGTCGAATCATGAGATTGCCGCGGCTGCCGTCGTCGCGATCGACGATCCCCATACGGGCCAGCCCGAGCGCCTTGTCGCTTACATCGCAGGCCAGTCCGGCCAACCGGGATCTTCGGTACTTCGCGACTTGCGCGCGCACTTGCAATCCCGTCTGCCTGCCTATGCCATTCCATCCGAATTCATCCCGCTTGCCGAGCTTCCGATTGCGGGAACAACAGGTAAAGTTGATCGCAAACAGCTGCCACCACCCACTGCTGGTACGCAGCTACGTGAGGCCCATTCGGCACCACCTACGACCGATCGCCGTCGGACGGAAGTCACTGCAAAGCTGCGCGGGATTTGGACGGGCGTTCTCGGCCGTACGCCCGCGGGGGATGACGACAACTTTTTCGATCTCGGCGGGCACTCGCTGCTGGCGATTGATGTCGTTCGGCGCACCGAAGCTGCGTTCGCTGTTACGCTGAACGTGATCGATGTCTTTAACTACCCGACTTTAGACAGCTTCTCTCGACACGTTGCATCACGTATGGCGCCGGTTTCGACCGCACATGGTCGCAGGCACTCAGGTCGCTTGCGACCGGATGCTTCTGCATCTGCCGATATCGCGGTTGTCGGGATGGCGTGCCGCTTTCCGGGTGCGAACACGCCGGACGCGTTATGGGCGAACCTCCAGGCTGGAACGGAATCAATCCGTCAATTCACGGACGATGAGCTTCGCGCCTTCGGCGTTCCGGGCGAATTGATCGACGATCCAAACTACGTGAAAGCCGGCGCGCTTCTCGACGATGTGGCTTCGTTCGACCCCGCCTTCTTCTCGCTCTCCATGCGCGAAGCAATTCTGATGGATCCCCAGCATAGGCTGTTTATCGAGTGCTGCTGGGAAGCAATGGAACGCTCCGGCCATGCGCCGGGACGCGCCGACGGCCGTGTCGGTGTATTTGCCGGCTGTTACCTGCCGGGCTATCTCGTCCACCATCTCGGCGCAGCTCAGCATCTCGACCCTGCCGATCCGACGCGCTTTCACTTGAGCGAAACCGGGAACGATAAAGACTACCTCGCGTCGCGTGTTGCCCACCTTCTGGATCTGAATGGTCCGGCGATCGCAGTTCAGACATCGTGCTCGACCGGTCTTGTCGCGATTACGCAGGCCGTACAAGCGATCCGCGCCGGGCAATGCGAGATGGCGCTCGCCGGCGCATCGAGCCTGATGTTTCCCCGCGGCGGCTACATGCATGTTGCGGGGCATGTGAATTCGGCAAGCGGGCACTGCCGAACATTCGACGCGGCTGCCGACGGTACGATACTTGGCGACGGTGTCGGTGCCGTGCTTTTGCGCCCTCTGCATGAGGCGCTGGCATCCGGCGATCGCGTTCTTGCCGTTATCAAAGGCTTCGCCGTCAACAACGATGGGGCACTGCGTGCGGGATACTCGGCGCCGGGCGTTCGCGGTCAGGTCGAGGTCATCGGCGACGCCATTGCCCACGCGGACGTCGACCCTGAGACCATCGGTTATGTCGAGGCACATGGCACGGCAACAACGGTGGGCGATCCCATAGAAGTGCGCGCGCTTTCGGAGGCCTGGCAGCAGCACACGGACGCAAGTCAAGTTGCAGTTATCGGTTCGATCAAGCCAAACATTGGTCACGCCAACATCGCTGCCGGCGTCGCCGGCTTTATGAAGGTCGTGCTGATGCTGCAGCATCGGCAGATCACGCCTCAGATCAATTTTCGGGCGGAGAACCCGGACCTGCGGCTCGCCGAATCCCCATTCCGGATTGCAACAGAGGCCGAAGATTGGCCCCCGCCCCAAACCGGCCCACGCATGGGCGCCGTCTCAAGCTTCGGGATTGGCGGAACAAACGCGCATATGATCCTGGCGGAAGCGCCGCAACGCCCGGACTCACCCCCGCAACCGCCTATGACCGACGTCATTCCGCTGTCTGCTCGCTCACCGGGCGCGCTTGCTCATCTCCGTGAGTCGGTATCTGATCACGTGCAAGCGACCCACGAGCCGTTCACCAATGTTGCAGCGACTTGTCAGTTGGGGCGACGGCAGATGCCCTATCGCGCGGCCGTCGTCGCTACAGACAACACGTCCGCGGCTGCAGCGCTGACCGCGTGGCGCCCTGAGCCCGACCGCCACAGCAACACAACCGGCGTTGTGTTTCTGTTTCCGGGCCAAGGTGCTCAGCATGCCGAGATGGGCGTCTCGCTTCTGCGAGACTCACCGCCATTCGCCGCAGAGTTTCATCGAGTCGCATCTGTGTTTGCGCCGCATATCAAGTATGACCTCAGCGATCTCGCAAACAGGGCGAAGGCATCCCGATTGCTCGCAGCGGCGGACGGGCTGCAGCCTGCACTCTTTGCCGTTGAATACGCCTTGGCGCGGTCGCTGACACAGTGGGGCATCCAGCCCATCGCCATGGTCGGGCACAGTCTGGGTGCCTATGTCGCGGCAACCCTTGCCGGTCTGTTGTCGCTCGAGGACGCGGTGCGACTTGTCGCCGAACGCAGCAAAGCCATGGAAGCCGCACCCGAGGGCGCAATGGTCGTTGTTGAAGCGGATTGCGACACGGCGGCGTCTCTCATTCGAGACTTCGCCAACGTGTCAATCGCAGCAATCAATTCCCGCGATGACGTGGTTGTGTCCGGACCGCCCCAGGCCGTCTCCGAGATCCGCAAACGCGCGGCCGTCCGCAACATCGCGGCACATGACTTGACCGTCGCGCGTGCCTTTCATTCGCCGATGATGCAAGGCGCAGCGAATACGATTGCAGGTGTGTCACTGACCAACGCACTTGAGCCGCATGATCATGGCATCCGCGTTGCTTGCAACGTAACCGGTGATTGGATGACGGCAACGCAGGCGCAAAACCCGGCCTACTGGGCAGAGCATGCGCTTGCGCCCGTGCGGTTTGATGAAAACTTGATGGCTGCGCTCGCGCTCCAACCCGCCGTGGTTATGGAGGTTGGCCCCGGCCAGTCGCTCCGACGGCTTGTCCGCAAAGCCAGTGAGACCCGCACCGACACCCCTGCGTACACGTCAACGATGCGGCACCCACGCGACGAAGGGAAGACAGATTGGGATGCGCTCTGCCATGCGCTTGCCCAGACCTGGCAGTGCGGGATTGATCTGGACTGGGCCGCGTTCCGCAACGACCGGCCTCCCGTGCAACGCGTACAATTGCCAACCTATCCATTCGAGCGAAAGCGCTATTGGCCGGATCATGACGCGAGCACCACCCATAATCACAAGCGTCGACTCTCCGGCGATGATGAGCGGCGCGCGTTGCCTTGGACAGATCGGTTTTACACGCCATCGCTGCAGCGTGTGACCGCCGCACTTCCGCATCGGCAGAGTACCAGTTTGGGCGCGCAGCGTTGGCTGGTCCTTGCCGATCGCGCACAGCAGGGTGACGTGGAATCCGCTGTGATCGCGTCTCTTGAGGCACAGTGCGACACGACCATCCTTGACGTCGGCGGGTTATCCGACGTCGCGCCACGACGCCTGACCGACGCGCTCACCGGATTTGCGCAGTGCGACGGAGACCGCCGCATTCTGCTGACGTCGACGCTGACACTCAAAGACGATGACTTGAGCCCAAACTCCGGCTCGGCGCTGGCGGCGCCTATGGGCGTGATCAGGGCGCTCGCGCATGTGCAGAGCAATCACCCGATCCAGGTTTGGCCGCTCACGCGCGGCGGGATGGCAGTATCCGGAGAGGCCATGTGTCCAACGGCCTCAATGATCGGCGGGCCGCTGACGGTCTTGTCTCAGGAAAACCCGATAATCGAAACACGACAGATCGATCTTCCGTTTCGGAGCCCAGCTGACGATCAAGCCGATTTCGTTTCGGCAGTCGTCGATGAATGCACGGCGCACACTCCCCGCCGGGAAGTGGCCGTCGCCATCCGTGCGCACGGCCGATGGGCTGTACGATACGATCAGCTGAAGCTCTCTGACGATCAACGTGTGATTGGGCGAGGGCGGCTTGAAGCGGGTCCGCACATTGTAACAGGCGGTTCCGGCCGCATCGGCCTTGCGCTGGCCCGCTATCTCATTGGACTTGGTGCTGATGTGTGTCTGGTGTCGCGATCGGCGATGCCGCCGCGCAAGGATTGGCCGTCGATCGTCGCCGATCCGGACGTTGCGCCGGAGATACGGCAGCGTCTTGAGAGCCTAGTGGCAATCGATGCCGGTCCCGGACACCTGACATTGGTGCAAGGCGACGTTTCCGAGCCGGGCCACATGACGAATCTGCTATGTAACATCGCCGATCGCCATGGCCAGCTTGGCGGTATCTTTCATGCAGCCGGCATTGCGGACCTACAAGACCTCGACGCTGTGACGCCGGAGACTCTGGCTGCAGAACTGTCGCCGAAAGTCGCCGGAACGATTGCGCTCAATGACGCGGTTCGCACATGCCAAAAGGACCTAAATGTCTCGCCGGCCTTTGTCATGCTGTTTTCATCGCTTGCCGGCGTACTGGGTGGATTTGGGCTCGGCGCCTATGCCGCCGCGAACCGCTTCCAGGACTCATTCGTGGACGCTAACCCGGTGCGGGATGGCGTGCCTTGGATCTCAATCGCCTGGGACGACTGGCGCTTTGACTATGGCTCTCAGCAGCAAGCTGCTTACGCCCACACGCGTGCCGAGTTGTCGATCCCGCCCAACGAAGGCATCGCCGCCATCGAAGCCGTCCTCGGCGAGCCGGCTCTGTCGAATGTGCTGGTTTCGGCAACGCCGCTTGTGCCGCGTATGGAACGCTGGGTGTTGCGACGCGTCGCCGAGCCATCCGTCGCTGGAAACGAGCAGGACGACCTCGTTGCAACGCCAAAGCGTGATATCGATCTGCCTTGTTCCAATGGGAGAACGCAGTTTGAGCAGATCGTATTCGCCGCCTACGCGAAGGCACTTGGCGATCCGCAAATCGACATCGATGATGACTTTTTCGCGCTCGGCGGTGACAGTCTACTCGCGACCGAGATCGTGCTGGACATCGGTACTCGTATGTCGACCGAGCGCCGCATTCGCATTACCGACGTGTTTGACCATCCAACCGTCCGAAAGCTGGCCAAACACATCAAAAATTTGGGCGATGCGCGCTAGCGATGATTACGATGCCGGCGCATGTTGGCCTGCTTCAGCAAGCCCGCCCAGGCGCGTCACGTGGGCCACAATCTCCGACACGCCCTTGCCAGACTTCACGTCGGCGAACACCAGTGCCTTGTCGCGGCGTGCCGCCGCCGCGTCCGCTCGCATCTGGTTCAAGTCGACATCGACATGCGGGGCGAGATCTGTCTTGTTCACGATCAACAAATCGGACTTTGTAATTCCCGGTCCGCGTTTGCGCGGAATGTCACCGCCCTGGGCCACGTCGATCACGTAAATCGTCAAGTCGGCGAGATCCGGCGAGAACGTCGCGGCGAGGTTGTCCCCGCCGGACTCGATGAGTATCAGCTCCAGGTTTGGCAAACGCTTTCGCATTTCGGCGATCGCTGCGAGATTGATGGAACAATCCTCGCGAATGGCGGTGTGCGGGCAGCCGCCAGTCTCAACGCCCATGATGCGCTCCGACGGCAATACCTGCATGCGCAGCAGGGCGTCCGCGTCTTCGCGCGTGTAAATGTCGTTGGTGATCACGCACATGTCGACCGTGCCGGCGAGCGCGCGGGACAGTGCGGCCGTCAAAGTTGTTTTACCGGACCCAACGGGGCCGCCGATCCCGACGCGTAATGGACCTGAAGAGTTACTCATGAGCGAAACAGCCTTACCTGCTGGGTTTCATGCTGTAGCGACGCCAGATCGGCAGAGAATGTCGCTGTCCCGAGATCATCTTCCGTTGCAACAACGGCCCGATCACAGGCAGACCGCACATCCGGCATAAGGGTCGCCAATAGTCTTTGAGCCTCAAACTGGCCGATGACGCTCAAGCGAATAGCGGCCGAAACGAGATTCGAATGAAAGGCAACGGCGAAGGCCTCAAGCGTCGCACGAACCGGGATGTCATGTTCCTTTGCGGCTACCGCAACCGCCACCGGCAATGGGAGCACCTCCACCTCAATCGTGTCGAAGGCGGATACGCCAGTGTTACGCCAGCCTGCCAAGTAGGCATCACGGAACGCGGCACCTTGGACCGCTGCTTCTTCCCATCGCTCACGTCCGGGCTGTAATGCGCACGCCAGTTCGGCGAGCTCCGCAATGCGCGCGTGATCGGTCGCGCGCATGGTGAGCGAGAGGACGATGAGATCGTTGTGCAAACTGCCGAAACGGGTGATTGCAGACAGCCAGCCCTGGAGCGTTTCGCGACCTGATACGCGCCCCTGCGAGACTGCCGCTTCCAGTCCTTGACTATAGGCAAACCCACCAACCGGGAAAACCGGTGAGAGCCAAATCAGTAGCTCTCCGTAAAACCCGCTCCCTTGGTTCGCGGGTTCGCCGAGATGGTCGGTTACATCCTGCATGGGTCAATCTGGATCCTGGCGACTTGGCTCACATCTCGTGGTCGTGGGTGTGGGCGCGGTGGCCGCCCGCGCCGTGATGATGGCTCTCATGCAGCGTACCATGATGTCCGTAGGCCCCGCCTTCCGGTTCGAATGGTCGTTCGACAGTCGATACCATCCCACCCAGTCCCTCGATCATTTCTGCCAGGACGTGGTCCGGCTGGATATAGATTGCGTCTTTCAGGATCTCGGCCGGTGTATGGCGATTGCCAACGTGCCACGCAAGTCTCGCAAGCGTACCGGGCGTGTCAGCTCGGATTTCAAGCAGAGGCTCAGATGCCGCAACCACCTGCACAACATCTCCATTGTCCAGCAGCAGGCCGCAGCCGTCCGGAAGATATGTTGCCTCAGGTAGATCAAGCAGAAACTGGCGGCCGCAATCGCTCGTCATGGCGATTCGCCTGCGATAGCGGTCGTCGCGTGTGAGCGTGACCCGATACGCTGTCGCATCACAGCGAACGTCCCCAGCTTCCAAAACGCTACCTGCGCGGTTCATGATGACCCTCAGAACAAAAAGTAACGTTGTGCCATCGGTAACTCCTGCGCCGGATCGCAAACCAGCAACTCACCGTCGGCTCGCACTTCGTACGTCTCCGGATCGACGTCGATCTGCGGCGTCGCATCGTTGTACAGCATATCGGCTTTCGATATCCCACCGCGAACATTTGCAGTCGGAAGGACCGACTTCGCAAGTCCCAGCCGATCGCGAATGCCGCTTTCGATCGCGGCCTTGGACACGAACGTTACCGATGTGGTGGTCAGAGCTCCGCCGAACGCGCCGAACATCGGACGATAGTGCACGGGCTGCGGCGTTGGTATGGACGCGTTGGGATCACCCATAACGCTCGCCGCGATTGCGCCGCCCTTGATCACCAAGTCCGGCTTCACGCCGAAAAACGCGGGCGACCAGAGGCAGAGATCCGCCAGCTTTCCAGCCTCAACCGAGCCGATGTGCTGCGCCATTCCATGTGAGATCGCCGGGTTCAGTGTGTACTTGGCGATGTAGCGCTTCACCCGGAAATTGTCGTTGTCGCGCCCGGAGTCTTCGGGCAGCGCGCCCCGCTGGACCTTCATCTTGTGCGCCGTCTGCCAGGTGCGGATTATGACTTCGCCGACGCGGCCCATGGCCTGGCTGTCCGATGCGATCATCGAAAGTGCGCCGATGTCATGAAGGATGTCTTCCGCCGCGATCGTCTCCTTGCGAATGCGGCTTTCCGCGAAGGCGAGGTCTTCCGCGATCGATGGGTCGAGGTGGTGACAGACCATGAGCATGTCGAGATGCTCGTCGATCGTATTCACCGTGAACGGTCGCGTCGGGTTGGTTGATGACGGCAGCACGTTGCGCAAGCCAGCGACCTTGATGATATCGGGCGCATGTCCACCACCGGCGCCTTCTGTATGGAACGCGTGAATCGTGCGACCCTTGAAAGCTGTAATCGTATCCTCGACAAATCCGCTCTCGTTCAGCGTGTCGGTATGGATCATGACCTGAACGTCGAGGTCGTCCGCGACGCTAAGGCAGGAGTCGATCGCAGCCGGCGTCGTGCCCCAGTCCTCGTGGAGTTTTAGCGCGCACGCGCCAGCTTGCACCTGTTCCACCAAGGCATTCGGAAGTGCTGAGTTGCCCTTGCCGGAAAAGGCGAGGTTCATGGGAAACGCATCCGCAGACTGGATCATTTTCGCAATGTGCCAGGGCCCCGGCGTGCAGGTCGTCGCGTTCGTTCCTGTCGCTGGTCCAGTGCCACCGCCGAGCATCGTCGTGACGCCGGACATAAGCGCTTCGTCAATCTGCTGCGGACAGATGAAGTGGATATGCGCGTCAAATCCGCCGGCTGTCAGGATTTTGCCTTCGCCAGCAATTACCTCGGTTCCGGGGCCGACCACAATCGTTACGCCGGACTGAATATCCGGGTTGCCGGCCTTTCCGACCGCAGCGATGCGACCATCCTTGAGGCCGACATCAGCCTTGATGATCCCGGCGACACAATCGACAATCAGCGCATTAGTGATCACCGTATCGACGGCACCATCTTCACGTGTCACTTGCGACTGGCCCATGCCGTCGCGGATAACCTTGCCGCCGCCGAACTTGACCTCATCACCATAGGTCGTGAGGTCGCTCTCCACCTCGATGACCAGTTCCGTGTCAGCAAGTCTGACCTTGTCGCCGGTCGTTGGTCCGAACATGTCGGCATAGGCCGCACGAGATATCTTGGCTGGCATCGTTGCGTCCTAAAGCTGACCCATGACCTGTTGGCGGAACCCGTAGACCGTTTTGCTTCCTGCAATCTCGACCAGGGTTACCGTGCGGGACTGACCTGGCTCAAAGCGCACGGCCGTTCCAGCTGCAATGTCCAATCGGTATCCACGTGTCTTTTCACGGTCGAATGACAAGGCTGGGTTTGTCTCATAGAAGTGATAGTGGCTGCCGACCTGGATCGGACGATCCCCCGTGTTGGCCACTTCGACGCTCACCGTCGCCCGCCCGGCATTCAACTCTATCTCCCCGTCCTGGGGAAAGACTTCACCTGGAATCATTTGCCGTTCCTCCGCACGCGTTTCGCGATGGCACGGCGCGACAGTACGATGGCCACGGCTGTTACCGTGCCGGCCGCCAGAGCTGCAAAGAGCAGACTGTCGAGCGTGAAGTAGCTTTCGGATGGATGCGGATGTTCATGTGGCACGACGCCGGAATGCGCGAGGGCCGTTGCCGTCAGCGCAATGCACATGGCTGCCAGCGTCGCAATTAAGCGTATCATCGCGTAACTCCTCTAGCGGATTGGATCATGGACGGTCACGAGTTTCGTACCGTCAGGAAACGTGGCTTCGACCTGGACGTCGTGGATCATCTCCGGCACGCCGGGCATGACCTGATCGCGCGTGATCACTTCAGCGCCGGCCTGCATCAGATCGGCCACCGAACGTCCGTCGCGGGCTCCCTCGACGACGAAGTCGGTGATCAGCGCGACGGCCTCCGGGTAATTCAGTTTTACGCCGCGCTCGAGGCGACGACGCGCGACCATTGCGGCCGTCGAAATCAAGAGCTTGTCTTTTTCACGTGGGGTCAAGTTCACAGATCGGCCTCATCGATGATGGCTTTGGCAAGAGTGGATGCGCCCAGGTCAATTCGCCCAGACGCGAGGTAGAGGATGCCGCGTCAAGATCGGCAGTGTCTTTTCCAGAACCGAACGAACCACGTTCGCGTTGGGCGCAACAGCCCGAACAACGAGCAGATCGTTCCATGCACTCGCAGCCGCGAAGGTGTCGAACTCTCCGATTGCCGTGCGAACAGCCGAAAGCCGATCTTCGGCCTCCGGCGAAACTGCAACGACGGTTGCAACTACGGCACCGCCGTTTGCGCCGGCACAGCTGTCGAGTGCCGCGCGAACCTCGCCGTCGAGGCGCATGCTTTCCGCAAAGACGAGCCGTCCATCGCGACGAACGCGCCATTGATCGCAAAAAAGTCCAGATGACAGGGTTTCGCCCATCGCGGCGCGGCCAAAAATCAATGTCTCAGCCGCAACCAGGCGTCCCGTAGCCGTCATCTCGACATCGATTGCGCGACGCATGCGTGCACCGTTGAAGACAATCGTCTCCTGCGGCAGCCATGCAAGTTCAGCGCGATCACCCAGTGACACGCGCACATTGACTCGCGCCGCGTCACTGCCTTCGACAGCCCGGTAAACGCGTTCGGCTGCCGGCGTCGTCAGGCACGCCGTCGCTGTTGCATCGAGTTCCGCAACGACGTGCACGCGATCGCCGCCGACCAGACCTCCGCCCGTATTGATTACAACAGCTTCGGAGACCGCGGCGCCTCTGGGGAACCGCACCTTGTAGCCATCGGACTGCCGGTTGGTGATGACCCGGGTTTTGCCAGCACGAACGGCAAAGTGCAAAGCAACGCCGCCATCCACCCGGATCCGCTGCAAGGGACGATCCTGTCGTCTCTCAGCTGCGTCAGACTGCAAGTCGGCTGCGAACATCGTCCTCATCCATCTCACTTCGGTTGCCCGACACAACGACTTGGCCGCGGTCGAGTACGCAGAACGTATCAGCAAGGTCCCGTGCGAATTCAAAGTACTGTTCAACAAGTACGATCGCGATTTCGCCAGTATCGCGCAGATACGATATGGCGCGGCCGATGTCCTTGATGATCGACGGTTGAATACCCTCGGTCGGTTCGTCAAGGACCAGAAGCTTGGGCCGCATGACCATTGCGCGACCTATCGCAAGTTGCTGCTGCTGCCCGCCCGAGAGATCACCGCCGCGCCGCCCCAGCATCTCGCGCAACACCGGAAACAAGGAAAACACGTCATCCGGAACCGTGCGATGCCCAGTGCCTGCGGCAGCAAAGCCGGTCTCCAGGTTTTCCCTCACTGTGAGCAGCGGAAAGATCTCGCGCCCTTGCGGCACGATCGCGATGCCGGTGCGTGCGCGGGTATGTTGCGGCACATTCGAGATGTCTTTCCCCATCCAACGGATGGCACCGGACGAGATTGGATGCTGGCCGACGATGGCTCTCAGAAGACTGGTCTTGCCGACGCCATTGCGCCCAAGCACGCACGTGACAGCGCCGGGCCGCGCCGTCAACGTGATACCCCGTAAGGCGTGGGCGGCGCCGTAGTGCAGATTGATATTGTCGACTTCGAGCATCAATAGACTCGCGTTTCGGCAATCACCGACCAAGATAGACTTCAATGACACGATCGTCCGCCGAGACGGAATCGATCGAGCCTTCAGCAAGAACCGCACCTTCGTGCAGACACGTCACCTTCACGTCGAGTGCGCGCACAAATGCCATGTCGTGCTCGACGACAACAACCGAGTGAGTCTTTGCGATATCGCGGAGCAAAAGCGCAGTATCCTCCGTCTCGCTATCGGTCATGCCGGCCACAGGTTCGTCGACAAGCAGCAGCTTCGGATCTTGAGCCAATAGCATAGCGATCTCCAGCCACTGTTTCTGGCCATGGCTGAGATCGCCGGCCGGCCGGTTGCGATGCTGGATCAGCCGAACACGCTCGAGGATCGGATTGATCTCATCGTCGCCAATGGCGTTCCGGCTGCCGAACAGCGCCGATAACGTTGTGCGGTTTCCAGCGAGCGCCAGCCGGACATTGTCGGAAACGGTATGGCTCTCAAAAACGGTTGGCTTCTGGAATTTCCGCCCGATTCCAAGATCAGCAATCGCGGCTTCGTCAAGCTTCGTCAGATCATGTTCACCGCTGAACAAAACCTCGCCGGTATCCGGGCGCGTCTTGCCCGTTATGACGTCCATCATGGTCGTTTTGCCGGCTCCGTTCGGCCCGATGACAGCGCGCATCTCACCCGGCTCCAGGACCATGGAGAGCGCATTCAGCGCTTTGAAGCCGTCGAACGACACACTGACATTGTCGAGATAAAGAACACTCGGCGTGGCGGTCTTCGAAATCACGGTTCACTCCGCCGGCTGCTGCGCAGCGTCGTCGGGCGCTGTCGTCGTTTTGTCCTGCCGCCGGGACCGCCGTGATGCAATCCAGTCCGTGAACGTACCGACAATCCCCTTCGGCAGGAGCAGCGTCGCTCCGACAAACATCGTACCCAGAACAAACAGCCAGTATGGTGCGAAGGCGCCGGACGTGAATGTCGTCTTCGCGAAGTTGACGACGACGGCACCAAGTGCGGCACCGACAAGTGTTCCGCGCCCGCCGATTGCCACCCAAATCACGGCCTCGATCGAGTTCGCCGGCGTGAACTCGGAGGGGTTAATGATACCGACTTGCGGCACGTAGAGCGCACCTGCGACGCCGGCCATGCAGGCCGAGACCACGAACGCGACAAGCTTATAGTTCTCGACCCGGTAGCCGAGGAACCGCGTCCGACTCTCGGCGTCACGCACGGCCACCAGCACTTTGCCGTAGGTCGACGTCACCAGGAGCCGTGCGATGATGTAACTTAAGGCGAGGGCCGCTACAGAGATGACGAAGAGCGCAACGCGCGTGCTCTGTGCCTGCACATCAAAGCCAACGATGTCCTTGAAGTCCGTCAGGCCGTTGTTGCCGCCAAAGCCCATTTCATTGCGGAAGAACGCCAGCATGAGCGCATAGGTCATCGCCTGCGTAATGATGGACAAGTACACGCCGGTTACGCGCGATCGGAACGCCAGCCATCCGAACACGAAAGCCAGGAGACCGGGAACCAGGAGCACCATCAACAGGGCGAATGGAAACATGTCGAAACCGTACCAGAACCACGGCAACTCCTTCCAATTCAGGAATACCATGAAGTCCGGCAGGATCGGATCGGCGTAGACGCCACGGGTTCCGATCTGGCGCATAAGGTACATGCCCATCGCGTAGCCGCCGAGCGCGAAAAAGGCGGCATGGCCAAGCGACAGGATTCCGCAGTAACCCCAAACCAGATCTAACGCGACGGCGAGAATGGCGTAGCAGACGTATTTTCCGAGCAGCGCCACCGCGTAGGTCGGAACATGAAACGGCGAGGTCTCGGGCAAAAGCAGATTTGCCGCGGGAACCAATATTGCAGCGAGCACGAGAATACCGAGAAAGATGCGGCTCGCCGTATCGCTGAGGTTGAAAAATGCGCGCGTGATCATGTTTCGACTGCCCGCCCTTTGAGCGCGAATAGGCCGCGAGGTCGCTTTTGAATGAACAGAATCAACAGCACGAGGATCAGGATTTTCGCCAGGACGGCGCCGGCCCACGGCTCCAGCAGCTTATTTGTGATACCGAGCGCGAACGCTGACACGAGCGTGCCCCAGAGGTTGCCCACCCCGCCGAAAACAACAACCATGAAGCTGTCGATGATGTAGTTCTGCCCCAGGTTCGGGGACACGTTGTCGATTTGGCTCAGTGCGACCCCGGCGATTCCGGCAACGCCAGATCCGAGCCCGAACGTCATTGCGTCGACATAGCCGGTACGGATGCCCATGGACGCCGCCATGCGCCGGTTCTGAGTGACAGCGCGCATTTGGAGGCCGAGCGTCGTGTATCGCAAGATCATCAACAGACAGGCGAACACAACCAGCGTGAACACGATGATCCAAAGCCGGTTGTAGGTAATCGCCAACCCCATGAGTTCGAAACCGCCGGACATGTACGACGGCGCGCCGACCTCCCGATTGGTGGGGCCGAATATGGTGCGCACCGCCTGCTGCAGGATCAAGCTGACGCCCCACGTCGCGAGCAGAGTTTCCAGCGGACGGCCGTACAGAAAGCGTATGATCCCACGCTCGATCGCAATGCCGACCGCACCCGCCACTAAGAAAGCTGCCGGGATTGCGACCAGAAGCGACACGTCGAATGCGTCCGGCGCATACGCGCGAAACACTTCTTGGACGACAAACGTTGTGTAGGCGCCGAGCATCACCATCTCGCCGTGCGCCATGTTGATGACCCCCATCACACCGAATGTGATGGCGAGCCCAATAGCCGCGAGTAGGAGAACAGATCCAAGTGACAATCCGTAGTAGATGTTCTGTGCCTGACGCAACGCCGCGAGACGTTGCTCGATGCCTTTCACAGCTGATGTCGCCGCATCGCGCACGGTGACGGCCTCGGCTGTAATGGCCGGCTGGAGCGCCGCGATTGCATCTTGATCGCCGCGCGACCGCAGAATTTCTATTGCCGCGACCTTGTCGGCATCGGACCGATCCGGCGATGCGACGATCAAGGCAGCACGGGCCTCTTCAAATGCGCGCTTGACCGATGGATCCGCTTCGCTTTGGACGAGCTTATCGAGCGCAGCAAGATCTTGAGACGAACGCGCTCGGAAGATGGCTTCCGCCGCGGTGATCCGCTGTGCTGGGTCAGCTGCACGCAGGCGCAAGGTGCCCAACGCAGACTTGATGACGTTTCTGATGCGGTTGTTGACCCGAACGCTCTTGGCCCCATCGGGGCGCGACGGCGTTTGCGCATTCGTCATGAAGTCGAAGTAATCCCGCCCGACGCGAAACACAGCCGTTTCGGAACCTGGTACAATGTAGACGCGGCGGCGACTGAGCGCGCTTAGAATCTGGGCGGCATGTTCGGCGCCCGAAGCGGCGACCACGTCAATGCCATCAATCGTCTTGGCAAAGGAATTGGCAGAGAACAAAACAATCGCGCGCTTGAGTTCAGCTTGCACGGTGGCTTGATCAGAGGCCGTTGCCGGGTAAGCCGTAAAGCCCAAGCTGCCAGCGATCAGCAGTGCGGTGATGCAGGTCCATTTGACCAGCAGGTGCATGAAGCGCCCTCGAAGTCTTCGTCGTCATACGAGCGGAACGTGCGCGATGGGCGAATTGCCGGCCGCCCATCGCTTTACGAAAGTTGACGTCAAGCGCCACCGCACTTGCCAGTCTTGGTGTTGAAGTTGCCGCACTTCTTGCCCGGCCAGTCGGATACAAGGTCCTTCGAACCTGGCAAGAAATCGGACCAGGCATCGCCCGGCACCAGCCCATCCGTTTTCGAAACAACGTCGAACTGGCCGTTTTCGAGGATCTCGCCGATCAAGACGGGCTTGGTGATGTGGTGGTTCGGAAGCATTTCGGACATGCCGCCCGTCAGGTTCGGCACCTTCACGCCGATGATCGAGTCAATGACCTTGTCCGGATCGGTCGACTTGGCCTTCTCGACCGCCTTCACCCACATGTTGAAGCCGATGTAGTGCGCTTCCATGGGGTCATTCGTGACGCGCTTGTCGTCCTTGATGAACGATTTCCACGTTTTGATAAACGCAGCGTTCTCTGGCGTATCGACCGACTGGAAGTAGTTCCAGGCCGCCAAGTGACCGACGAGGTTGGACGTATCGATGCCGGCCAGCTCTTCTTCGCCGACGGAGAACGCAACAACCGGAATGTCAGTGGCCTCAATGCCCTGGTTGGATAGCTCTTTATAGAACGGCACGTTGGCATCACCGTTGATCGTCGATACGACCGCAGTCTTCTTGCCTGCCGAGCCGAATTTCTTGATGTCCGCCACGATCGTCTGCCAATCGGAATGACCAAACGGCGTGTAGTTGATCATGATGTCTTCGGACTTCACGCCCTTGGCCTTGAGATAGGCTTCGAGGATCTTGTTGGTGGTCCGCGGGTAAACGTAGTCGGTGCCGGCCAGCACCCAACGTTTTACCGAGCCACCTTCTTCGCTCATGAGATAATCAACTGCTGGGATGGCCTGCTGGTTCGGCGCCGCGCCGGTGTAAAAGACGTTGCGCTCGCTCTCCTCGCCTTCGTATTGGACGGGGTAGAACAGCAGGGAGTTCAACTCTTTAAAGACGGGAAGAACGGATTTCCGGGACACAGATGTCCAACAGCCAAAGACGACGGAGACCTTCTTCGAGGAAATGAGTTCACGCGCTTTTTCAGCGAACAACGGCCAGTTCGACGCCGGATCGACGACCACGGCTTCCAGTTTCTTTCCGAGCAATCCGCCTTTCTTGTTCTGCTCTTCGATCAGCATCAACATAACGTCTTTCAACGTCGTCTCACTGATCGCCATCGTACCTGACAACGAGTGCAGGATCCCGACCTTGATCGTATCTTCTGCCTTGGCGCCGCCGCTTAGTCCAAGCGAAAGCGACACCGCCAAAGCCGCGGACGCGAACATCGATCTCCGCGTGATTGCCATTCAAAATCTCCAACAGAAGTTGTTTGCACCAGGGGTGTTATGGCAAGTCACGTGCCAGACGCCGAATGATCGGGCTACGGCGCTCCAATCCGTTGTTTTGATGAACTTTTTCTAAACTTTTGCGATGCGTGATGCGCAGCTGTTAATCACACATGTCGCGTAATTTGATCACGCATTGCGCTCAATCTGCATGCAAATTAGGCTCTGCCTAGTTATTGAGCAGCGCGCTTCCGCATGGTGATGTGTGAGTTGCGTGTTAGCGTGGTAATGCTGAGCTGATGCTTGGCCGAGGTTGTTTGCACCACATTCCGCCTCGGGCCCCGCACCATGTGCGGGGCTGCCGGGGTTTTCGGCCCACCGGCAAACCATGTGCGCAACCTCAAACCACGTCTGAAATGGCAGCGCGCCCGAGATCGGCACATAACCATTCGCCGATGCGTAGACAGCCTACCGCGTTTGGCGGATATCGGGGAGGAACCAGGTGAGCAATCCGATAGCCGGCAGCCAGGCACACAGCTGGAATACCGCATAGATGCCGCTGTGATCGGCCAGCTGCCCCCACAGCGCGGCAGCAACTGCACCAAGGCCGAAAACTAAGCCGTAAAACAGCCCCCCGATCAGGCCGACCCGACCGGGCAGAAGCTCCATTGCGAACACCAGGATCGCCGCAAACGCGCTGGCCATGATCAAGGCAACGAGCGTGGACAGCACAACCGTCCAGAACAAGCTCACGTACGGCATGAGCAATGAAAACGGCAAGGCCCCGAGAATCGAGAACCAGATAATGCGGCGGCGCCCAATGCGGTCTCCCAGCGGACCACCGATAAGCACGCCGATCGCGCCAGCGAAGAGGTACACGAACAACAGCAGCTGCGCCGTCTCGATCGAAACGTTGAACTTATCGATCAAGAAGAACGTGTAATAGGACGTGATCGAAGCCTGGTATGCGCTCTTCGAGAACATGAGCACGATCAGCACGATCACAGCAAAGAGCACGCCCGTCCGCGCTTCGGCTTCGACGCGATCTGCTCGCTTCGCGCGTAGCGCCATCAGATCCGGGATTTGTGCCGCATACCAACGACCGACCCATGCCAGAACGGCCATCGCCAACAGTGCGGCGGCGCCAAACCAGGACACGCTGGCTTGCCCCCACGGCACGACCACAACTGCAGCAAGTACCGGCCCAAGCGCGCTACCTGTTTGGCCACCGAGTTGGAAAATCGACTGCGCAAACCCCTGACGCCCACCTGACGCGGTGCGGGCGACGCGCGTGGCCTCCGGATGAAAGATCGATGAGCCCGTGCCCACCATCGCCGCCCCGATCAAGAGCATCGGGTAGTTGGCGGCCATGCCCAAGACAACCAAGCCGATCAACGTGAACGCCATGCCGACAACCATGGAGTACGGCATCGGATGCTTGTCCGTATAGAAGCCGACCGCTGGCTGGAACAGCGACGCTGTCAGCTGAAAGGTGAATGTAATCATCCCGATCTGACCGAAGTCGAGGCCATGGACCTCCTTGATGATCGGATAGATTGCCGGCACCAGGCTCTGCATCATATCATTCAGCAGATGCGCGGCTGACAGCGCGATCAGTACCGGCAACGTCGTTACGGTCAGGAAAGCAGGCGCGGTTGGCGCCGTTGCGATTGGCTTCTGCATAGGTCGATTGAGTGTTGTGTGAGGTTGTTCACGACTTTAGCCGGTCCAGCGGCATTGCGCGACGCAATTGTTGCATACGTCGCATGCGTTCGCCACGACGCGGCATGTTTGCACTGTTCGCGGTGTTCGGTGTCGGATGAGCTTACGCGGACAAGCTCAAGTCGTACAGCTCGACCCTGTTGCGTCCCGATCGCTTGGCCGCGTATAGCGCTGCATCGGCCTGCCCGATAAGGACTTCTGAGCTGAAGTCCGCGCTGCGTACGGTTGCAATCCCGAAACTTGCCGTGATGGCCTCCTTGGCATTGGCGCCGATATCAAATGGCTCTGAAGCGATTGCAACGCGAAAACGCTCGGCGGCGGCAATGGCGGCTTCGGCGTCCGTATCCGGCAGCAGTACGGCGAACTCTTCACCACCGACACGGGCCAGAAAGTCCAAGTTTTCGCGGATGCGAGCGACAATGCGCTGCGTTGTCTCCACAAGAACGACATCGCCTCCTGCGTGCCCATGCGTATCGTTCGTGACTTTGAAGTGGTCAATATCAAAGACGATGAGACTGATCGGATACGGGTGCCGTTTTTGGCGTGCGCGTTCCTGATCCATCCGCTCGAACAATGCCCGTCGATTATACGCGCCCGTTAGGGAGTCCGTCGTCGCAAGGCGTGCCAGGATCACCTTTTGCTGCTCGCTGAGGTGCAGCGCGCCGAGAAGACGAATCTGATCGTCAACGAATGAGGCGAGCTTTTTCAGCTTTTCAATTTCAAATTCAGCCCACTCGCGCGGTGTCGTATCCATAACACACAGCGCGCCGATTGACTCGCCATTGAAGCCGTGAATCGGCACGCCGAGATAAGAGACGATGCCAAGCTCCCCGACGTCAGGTTCGTTGCAAAAGCGTTGATCGGTACGAGCATCGGCAACGGAACAGGGACTGCCAGTTTCGCGAACCTGTTTGCAGAATGCATGGCTGAGCAACATGTCCCGGCGAGACTGCCGAAGTTCCGGCAGATTAGACGCACACGTGGCTAGTTGATTGTTGTCGTCGCTTTGCACAACAGACACGATTGCGATCGGTACATTCGTGAATTCCGCCGCGAACTCGGTGATATAATTAAATTTACGTTCAGCGGCAGCATTGTTCAGGCTGATGACACCAGGTTCAATTGGCCGCTCAAACATGTGGGTTTCCACTTGCACAGTACCGAACGCGTTGTCCGGTCAAGACAGCACCCGGATCCGGGCTCGCTACCTTGGTAACCGCTTGTCTCTTGCTACCGGGTGAACGCTCACGAAGCGCGGCCCATTTATTTTCATTTCGGTATAGTAGTCCTTACGAATAGTGAATCACCGTGCCATGCAACGCTGATTAATCCCGCGGGCAAGGATTGCTTGATTCTGCATCGACGGTGGCAATTGGATCCCCCAAAAAAATCATTCCACCAGCTCGTCGCCCCCGACCGCTTCGATATCGTCGATCAGTGTCATCGCAGTCCGTGTGGCCGCGCCCGTTGCGATCATCATTTGCGGTAACGTCATCCACTCCAACGTCCAGGCCGCACCGGAGCGCTCCTGCTCATGGACCATCGACTGATGGATTGCGGACACCAAGACGGCATTGAACCTGGCCAAAGCCACAAGGACCTCGGCCTTCACGGGGTTCTGCTTGTGCGCCATCGTAGACGAGCTTCCCGTGCCGCCAACGGCAATTGTGCGGACCTCATTTTGCGCCATCAGCGCAATGTCTTGACCGATCTTGCCGAGAGAGCCCGTCACCAGCGACAGCCAATGTGCGAGATCGGCAATTCCGCTTCGGTCCGTATGCCAACACCCGTCGGAAGAGGGAAGGTCGAGCGCGTCGCCAAGCTGCTGGGCGACCTGTTCCGCTTTATCGCCGAGCTTCTCCAACGTCCCAGCTGCACCGCCAAACTGAAGCTTGACGATTTTCGGCAGCAACGTCGCGAGGCGTTCCTGGTGTTGATGAACCGGCTCCTTCCAAAGCCGCAGCCGATCCGCAACTGTAACCGGCACTGCACTTTGCATGCGCGTTTTGGCCATGAGCGATCTCTCGCCGAATTGCCGCTCTAGGGTCGATAAACTCTCCTCCAGTTGCGCAAGCCGCGGCAGCAGGACGTGCGCAGCGTCTCGTAGACGCAGTACCAGACTGGTATCGATCAAGTCTTGGCTGGTTGCGCCAAAGTGCACATGGCGACCATGCGGATCTCCAACGTGCGCACGCAGCTGCCGCACGAACGCCGGGACAACAAGACCATCGCGCGCAGCGGCTTCGCCAAGCTCTGAAATGTCCGGCAGATAGCTTTCCGTTGCGAGACCAATGGCATCAGCCGCCTCCCGAGGGATAACGCCGCAGGCGGCTTCAGCATTGGCCAGCGCGCATTCAAACCGGACCATGGCCGCAATATCGGCTTCTACGGAAAAAAGAGACTGGATCTCGGGATCACCGAGCAACGATCCAAGCAGCGGCCCGTTAAAACACGTGAATGACATGAGCGACCTCGCGAGTGACGTCAGGCCCGCCTTGCCAGATCTGATTGGTTTCTCTGCCGGCGATCAGATCTCGAGGAACACAGTTTCGTCGTTCCCTTGCAGACGGATATCGAAACGGTAGACCGGATCGCCTTCGCTATCCTGGCGCCGTGCAATCAACGTCGGTCGCCGCGCCTCCGGGATCAGGTTCAGCACCGGATCCGCGGCGTTTGCTTCGCCTTCGTCGCTGAAGTACAGCCTTGTGTACGCGTGGGTGAGCAAGCCCCGCGCAAAAACACACAGGTTTACGTGGGGCGCCTGCCTGCCATCGACCGAGCCTGGCTTAATCGTCCGAAAGATAAATCGCTGATCAGGGTCTGTTCCAGTGCCCATGCGCCCGAAACCCTTGAACGACGCGTTGGCATTGCGGGTGTCTGCCGCGTGCGCATATCGCCCGCTTGCATCAGCTTGCCAGATCTCGATCATGGCATCATCAACCGGCGCACCAGCGCCATCCAGAACCTGCCCCACAATCTGGACCCGCTCGCCTTGTACGCCCGGGCGACCCGCGACCAAATCGCCACCGGCAATCTGCGAGAACGGATAGCCGTACTGGTGCGCCGTGAGACCGTAGGCGAAGTAGGGACCGATCGTTTGGGACGGCGTCTGTCCGCGCGCCATACCTATATCTCCATCGGGGTTTCGCTGCGCCCACGCAGAACAATGTCGAAGACATATCCGAGCGCGAATCCTTCCTCTGTCACATCGATCGAGAACGAGCCGATCAGGCGGTCGCGCGCTGCTTCCGGTGTGCCAAGAAAAATCGGATCCAGCTCCAGCAACGGGTCGCCTGGAAAGTACATTTGCGTGATCAGTCTGGTCGCGAAGCTCGGCCCGAAAAGCGAAAAGTGGATGTGATTGGGGCGCCAAGCATTGGCATGATTGCCCCAAGGGTACGCGCCGGGCCTCACGGTCAGGAACCGGTAGCGCCCATCGTTGTCGGTTATGCAGCGTCCGCCGCCGAGAAAGTTGGGATCCAAAGGTGCGTCGTGATTATCGCCGTGGTGGATGTAGCGGCCCGCCGCGTTCGCCTGCCAAATCTCAATCAGCGTGTTGGGCTGCGGGCGATCGAATTCATCCACCACGCGACCGGTTACGATAATGCGCTCACCCAGTGGGGCGCCGTTCTTGGCATTGTTGCGCGTTAAATCGGCGTCAAGCGCACCAACAGATTCGTGGCCGTAGACAGGCCCCGTAATCTCCGAGAGCGAGGCTGGAATTGGGATCAGAGGCTTGGTCGGCCCACGCAAACCCGTCGATTTGTAGCTCGGAGACACGTAAGGCGGGTGTGATTGCCAATCGCGCGGGTTGTAAGGGTTCATGCCTCAAGCCTCCCGAAGCTCGCGCCCTTGTCATACCAGGGCTCTTGTTTCTGTCCGCTTTGTGCGGCGTTGCGTACGCATCGACATCGCATCTTTGTGCGGCACTCAGGGGCGTCAGGCTAGGATATCCTCGTAGGGTAGGCCAATGTAGTTTTCGGCCAGTGCCGTCTGTGCGGCGCGAGACCCCAGAACATAGTCGAATTCAGCACGTTGCAAACGTTGCGCAAACGGATCGCTGTCGCCAAAGTCGTGCAGCAGCGTTGTCATCCACCATGAGAATCGCTCGGCATTCCATACCCGACGCAAACTCACCTCTGAGTATCTGCGTAGCCCGGCCTCATTGCCCCCGTTGAAAAAGGCACTTAGGGCCGTTGCAAGGTAGTGGACATCTCCGACCGCCAAGTTCAGCCCTTTGGCGCCTGTTGGTGGCACGATGTGAGCCGCATCGCCGGCCAGAAAGAGACGGCCAAACTGCATGGGTTCGCAGACAAAACTCCGCAACGGCGCAATGCTCTTTTCAATTGCCGGCCCTGTCGCAATGGCACCTGGCGATACCGGACCCAGCCGCAGCTGAAGCTCGTGCCAAAGCCGGTCGTCCGGCCATGCTGAGAGGTCTTCGTCGGCGCGGCATTGGATGTAGTATCGCGATCGCGTCGCCGATCGCATACTTGCCAACGCAAAGCCACGCGGGCCGCTTGCGTAGATCAATTCGGGTGCGCACGGTGGCACGTCGGCGAGAATACCGAGCCAACCGAACGGATAGACACGCTCAAACTCGCGGCGGTGATAGGCAGGAATAGATCCGCGCGACACACCGCGAAATCCGTCGCATCCGGCGACAAAGTCGCACGCGATCCGGTGTCGCTGGCCCGCCGCCTCGAAGGTCACAAACGGTTCAGATGCCTCAAGATTTCCCAAGACGACATTCTCGGCCTGAAAGATGAGCTGCCCATTTGCTGCGATCCGAGCATCCATCAGGTCTTTGGTGACTTCGGTCTGGCCATAAACCGTTACGGATTTGCCGACGAGTTCGCCGAGCGCAATACGGCAAGCCGTTTCTCCGGCGGCAATAAAAAAACCATCGTGAGTTTGCGAGTCGCGTTCAAGACGCGCGCCCACTTCGGCGCGCTTCAGCGTATCAACGGTGCCCTGCTCCAGCACACCGGCGCGGATACGCCCAAGGACATGCTCACGGCTTTGGCGCTCAACGACGATTGATGAAATGCCCGCGAGATGTAGGAGCTGGGATAGCAGCAATCCCGAAGGGCCCGCTCCGATTATGGCGACCTGGGTCTTCATTTCACCTCTCTTGCTTGGCCTCCGCCACTGGCCACCGCTTGTCGCTGCTCAATCACGGGGCTAGAATCTGACTCAGGCGACAACGGATCGCACTTACTACGCATGACGCCTGAGATGGATGCACCCTGTCCACTGATTTGATGATCGCGTCCGATGTGATGAGCTTCATTCTCAATGCGTCGCGGGCGCAAGACGTCTCATCAACCAGCCGTTACTTGACCGTCCACTGTGGGGCGCGTCCACACCACGCCTGAAACTCATTATCCGGAAAGAAGACTCGGCAAAAACAGGCAAAGCCCGGGAACCGCGAGGAGGAGCATGATTCGCAGTATCTCGACCGCAAAAAACGGCATGACCCCAACAAACACGTCTCCCATGCGCACATCTTTTGCCATCGCGGAAATGATAAAGACGTTCAGGCCCACAGGCGGCGTAATCAAGCCGAGTTCGACAACAACGAGCGCGATGATTCCGAACCAGATTTTCAGTTCGTCAGCACTCATTCCGTAAGCGGCTGTTGCCGCGGTCGCGTAATCGCCGCCGTTCAGCTCAACCAGCGCCGGCCAAAAGAAGGGGACCACAACCAGGATCATGGCCAGCGAGTCCATAAAGCAGCCGAGAATGATCAGCATGAGCAGCAGGAGTATCAAAAGGAGCCATGGATCAAGGCCGCTGCCGGTCGTCCACGACGCCAGCGCGGCAGGCAGACCGGCGCGCGCAAAAAAGCCCTTGAGAACTTCTGCGCCAAACAGAATCAAATAGATCATGCCGGCGGTCGTCGCAGTGGAAAGGACGGACTCGGCAAATCCTCTGCGCGACAGGCCTTCATTCGGGTTCACCCAGCGAAGGAAGACGCCATAGAGCAAGATGACCGCGGCACCGACCGCTGCAGCGGGTGTGGGTGTGAACAATCCCAGACCCAGCCCGAGAATGATGGCGCCGAATGTCAAGAGCACCGGAATCAAGCGGCGAATGGCGATCCGCCGCTCGACATCGGACATCGATTGGCTTTCAGGCGCCAACTCCGGATACATGCGGACGCTGGTTGCGATCACACCGATAAAGAAGGCAACGGCGATCAGGCCCGGAATGACGGCAGCCTGGAACATCTCGATGATCGAGGCTTCCACAATGATCGCATAAATGACAAGCGCGACCGACGGCGGGATCAAGATTCCCAGCGTTCCACCGGCTGCGAGCGTACCGGTTGAAAGCCTTGGCGCATAGCGCAGGCGATCCAGTTCGGGCAGTGCCACACGCCCCATCGTCGACGCCGTAGCGAGGGATGATCCGCAAACAGCGCCAAACCCGGCGCACGCGGCGATCGCAGCCATGGCCACACCGCCGCGCAATCGCCCGACCAGCGCATTGAATCCCTGAAACAAGTCGCGACTGAGACTGGCATGGCTCGCCAGATATCCCATCAAGATAAACAGCGGGACGACAGACAGATCGTAGTTCGAAACCGTTCCCCAAAGGAGTGTCTTGAACTGCTTGAGATAAGGCTCGAAACGCAGGAATGGAACGACGAGCGAGAGCGCGTAGTTTCCACCTACCCCGACCGCGATCATCGCCAACGCAACCGGGACACGAAGTACAAGCAGCGCAAACAGGACGACCAGCCCCAGAACCCCGATCAGCTCGCGCTCAAACATGGTCGCTATCACCGACCGTTTGGATCGCGGCAACCAGCGCCCAGAGGCAGAGCGAGATGATCCCCGGGATATAGAACGGCCAAATCGACCAGCCCAAAACCGGCGAAAGTACGTTGTCCGATTGCGTCTCGAATAGACCGATCGTCATCCAGTACGCGAGGAACACGGCCAGCACGAACGTTGCACCCAGCCAGGCCCGATCGAGCATGCGGCGAACGGCATCCGGAAAAAGCGCGACGAACAGATCAACGGCAACATGGCCGCGGCGCGCTTGACATAATGGCAGAAACATAAGCGCCGCGCAGGCGACCGCCAAGCTTACAAAGTCTTCGTAACCGGGCAGCCCTGAGACGGATCCGCCAAACACACTTGCGACTCGGTTCAGCGTGAACCCTGCAACGTTGATCGACGTCACAAGCATGATCATAAGAAGGAGAACGCCGCCACACAGCGCCCAGGTCTCCGATAGTCGGAGTGCGAATTTCTGCATTCCATCCTCGAAGCAGAGACGCCGTCGGTCTCCGCAACCGCAGCCGGCCGCAAAGCGCGACCGGCCATCATGTTCGTTACGCCAGATTGGTTTGCGGCTACTTTGAAAATTTGGCAATCGACTTCCGCGCTGCCGCAACAAGCGCTTTTCCATCGATGCCTTTCGAACTCACTTCCTTGATCCACCGTTCGACCACGGCTTCGCTACGCTTGGAAAACTCATCCGTCGCCGCCTTGTCGAACGCCTCGACCGGCGAACCCGTTTTCTTTTGTAGCGATTGGCCTGGTAGTTCGGCTGAGTCCCACAAGGCCCCAATCGATTCGGCAATCGCTGTGCCGGAGTTGGCGTCAATAGTGGCCTTGAGGTCCGGCGCGAGGCCCTCATAGCGTTGTTTGTTCATGGCGTACAGAAAGACGGCGACGCCGAACCGGGTGTTATTCGCAGCCGTCATCGAGCATTTGGTCAATTCATGAACCTTCAACGGCGGCACAATTTCAAACGGAATCAAGGCACCGTCGATTGCCCGTTTCGACAGCGCCTGAGGCAGTGCCGGAACCGGCATACCGACCGGCTCCGCGCCCCATGACTGGATCATCCAAGCTCCGGTTCGGCTCGGTGTCCGCAGTTTCAATCCCTTAAGCTCGCTGAGGCTGCCAGCACAGCCGTTTACGAGGTGCAGCGCATTGCCGGCATGGACATGGACAAGCAGCGGCTTGATGTCTTTGAAGTCGTCGGCAATCAACCCAAAGTTTTCTTGGATCGCCATCGTCGTCGCTTTCGCCGACGCGTTGTGAACCGTCGGCAGCTCAAACACTTCGCTGCGTGGAAAAACGCCGGGAGTGTAGCCCGTCAAAGTCCAGACGATGTCAGCGGCGCCATCACGAACCTGCCGATAGAGCTCCGGAGGTTTACCGCCCATGGTCATCGCGGGAAAGATCTCAACCTTGATGCGGCCTTTCGATTGCGCCTCGATCCTCTTGGCCCACGGCACGATGAATTTCGTATGCGGCGTCGCTTTCGGACTCAGAAAGTGCGCAACCGTCAACGTGACCTCTGCACTGTTGGCCGTCGCTGACAGGCCAAACGCGGCAAATGCGGCGGCCAATGTTCTGATAAGTGCTTTGGGCACCGGTTCCCTCCCTATTTATCGTGCGCAGCTGTGCAACGTCTCAGCGGCTTTGGCGGCGCATAGCCACATTGGGTGACCATTTCACCGTTTTCGTGACAGCGCCACCAGCAGTTCGTCAACGCGGCGATCGCGATCTGCACTGTTCTTTGCGGGCTGATCGTAGGGCAGCGCGACTTCGCCAACGCTCTGCTGCCACTGCGCCGTTGCTGACGACATGCACGGCGTCAAACCCGCGACCTCGACCATTTTCGCCGTTTCGCGGAGTTCTGCGGCGCGACGGATCCCATGCGTCATAACGCGTTCTAGCATATGGCCGGCGCGCTCGTGCCACGCGAATCCCGGGTACGTCTGCTCCAATGAGTCGAGAACGACGTCGTCCACACCAAGCTTTCGGCCGACAAGGAGGCATTCCACCATCAGTGCTTCCATGCCCTTCGTCATAATCGACCGCACC
>JBCDAH010000032.1:0-36531 GCA_039186015.1 Pseudomonadota bacterium | reverse complement strand
GGACGACCCCAGGCCGCGAACGCGGCCCGGCGCGTTGCGCCGCCCACGCGGAGGCCCGAGCGAAGCGAGGAACAGCCGTGAGCGACAAACACCCCCCGTGAGCGATCAACAACCAACCTGCCAACGCCCCACTATCCGAGACCACGCATGACGCTGTAGGGTCGCCAGATCGATCCGCCTCACCTGAATCGATTGCCATGCCATGATATTGCAAGATCACCTGCCCTACGACATTGGCACGCCACGTCCGCTGACAGGGGTTGCTCCGATCGATCCCAGCGACTGGCTCATCGTCGACGAGGCCTTTGGCGCACAGATGGCCGAGCGGGAGGCCTTGTTGAACACGCGGCGCCCGGCCGTGCTCGCAGAACGGCCCGAGGCCAACGCGGCTGCCTCAGAGTTGCGCGACGAGGTGCTTTCGCACCTTCCGCCGGGCTTTGTCCGGCAGAGCGATCGCGTACAACGGCCCGACGGTGTCTGGGCCACGCTGGACGCCGACACGCCGTTGGCGACACTTGGCCGGCTCGTGCAGGAAGATCTCTGCCTTATACAGAAACCCGACGGCGCTGTGGAGCACATCCTCACCGCGGCCGTCCTCTGCTTTCCGTCGCGCTGGTCATTAGCGGAAAAACTCGGCCGGCCGCTGACCCGCATTCACGGCCCTGTCAACGTTTACAATGACGACGTAGCGCGCCGCGTGCAGCGCCTGTTCGATGGTCTGCAACCCGGGCGCCCGCTCTGGCGCTGGAACGCCACACCGACAAATCAGCCAGCCTTGTTTCGCCCGATGACGGAGATCGAGGCGCACGCCGACGCTGCACCCACACTCGGCGACGCTGAATTCCTGCGCTCGGAACGGCAAGTGCTGTGGCGACTACCGCGGACCCGCGCCGTGGTGTTTTCGATCCATACCTATGTGCTGCGCATGGCCGATGTGACGCGTGGGCCACGAGCACATGAGAACGCAATCACTCGGCCTGCGCCATCTCCCACGCGATAGACATGCCGCAACCTTCGGCTGACGATATCGTCGGTCGCGGGGCGCTGGTTCTCACAGACAGCCCGGCCAGTATCGGCTCGGCGGATAACGGCGGGTCGTATGTCGGGTCGGTTTCAGCGACCGCGTGCGGGGTCAGCACGCGCACGTCCTGTCCGGCGCCGCATGCTACGGACACACCGCCGGACATCTCCGTGCGCTCACCACCGAACATGGCCGCTATGAACGCTGCGTCGCGTGCAGGCTCTGACGATGCCAGATAAACGGACGAGATCACGTCAGCGCCATTGGCGTGTCGCTGAAACTCTGGCTTCCAAAACAGGTGTTGCGCCCGGTTCTCACAAACGAAGAATCCGACCCGCGGCATGTGCGGCGAACGCACAAACCCGAGCGAAAATGAAACGGTTGCCGTTGTGCCGTCGGGCAATCGCGCCTGCCGCTCGAAATCGAAGGGCGCGAACGTCTGGAGGCCCGCTGCCGCAAAGCGGCTCAGGTCCGCTCGCGCATCGTCCGTTTGGAAGACCAGCAGCGAAAGACCGTCGCGCGTTTGTGTCGCCAGGCGGTTGTGATCGCCGAAGCTGAAAAACGGTTGCGGCGCGTCGAGAGCATGCCGCTGCAGCAAGTCGGGACGATCAACCTCCAAAAGCTCGATGAAGTTGCGGCCGCGAAACTGCGCAATCCGGTTCGAGGTCCCCATGCGGTCCTCGTGCGCCGCGCGTGGCGTCAATGTGAAGCCAAGGCGCTCGTAGACTGCGGCTGCCCGGTCCAGATCGCGGACGGCAAGCACGACATGATCGATGGGGCGACCCGTTGCCATGAGGTTCTCCTGGCGATTGCTTTGGCGCTGCGCTGTCCGGAGATAACTTGTGCCGCCTGCCGGCTCAAGCCGGAAGAGCTGCGATCATGGCCCAGATTTTCTAACGCATATCCAAAGTCGCTTTGGGGCAAGCGCGGAGCACGGCGTGCATTGCGCCGTGCAAGGCCCGCGCCTCAGTTGCGGCTGCCGCTCAGGACATCGCGGAACATATCGACTTGGAGGTTGCGGCCGATCATAACGATTTTCGTGCGCTTGTCGTCGCTCGGCCAGTGGTCCAGTTGATCGATGGGATGAATGAGATGCTGCACCCCGTGCACCACAACAGGTCGCTCGGGATCGTCACGCAAGGCAACGAGCCCTTTCAGCCGGAGCATGTCGGTGCCGGCATTCAATTTCAGCGCTTCGATAAAAAGCTGGAGAACCAAGCGGCTCACAGGCTTATCCACGATGATCACATGCGAGCGGATGTCGTGCCCATGCCGCGTCCGGTCCAGGTGGCAATGATCGTGATCGTGATCGTGGCCATGGGAATGATCGTGGTCATGGTCGTCGTGCGCATGATCGTGATGGTGATGGTGGCCATGGTCGTGCCCGTGCAACCGCTCAGCATCGAGCCAGGCAATCGCGTCCTCGCCCTTGGTCCGCAGATCATACGTACGGAGTTCCAGAAAGAGATCCCGGATCTCAGCCCAATCCGACTGGCGATCCAGAATGCCAGCGCTCGGATTGATTGACGAAATCTTGCGGCGGTCCGCTTCGACATCACGAAACTTGGCCGGATCGTTCGCCAAGTCGGTCTTGGTGAGTACGACGATGTCGGATAACGCGACTTGCCTTAACGCCTCGGGATAATGCTCGAGGTTGTGCGCACCATTCACAGCATCGAACAATGCAATCATACGAGACAGCGCGAATTGCCGGCTCACCGTCGTATCGACAAGGCCCGGCGCGGGCGGGGACAATAGCGAACTGAGTACCGGCACCGGGTCCAGCAACCCTGTCGTTTCGACAATAACTCTCTTGAACGGACCGATCTGGCGGTCCTTGCGTCGCCGCCACAGCTCGAACAGCGATTGTTTAATGTCGCTTGAAGCGGTGCAGCACAGACAGCCGGTGGTGGTCATGATCAGGTCGTCGCTGAACTCTGCCACGAGATCATGATCGACCTGCACGTCCCCGAACTCATTGATGAGGATCGCTGTTTCGGCGAACGCCGGATCGCGCAAAAGCGCGTTTACGAGCGTTGTTTTTCCTGCACCGAGGAAGCCTGTGATGATGGTAACGGGTATCGGCGTCATCGCGAAGACCGTCTGATGGAAACTGAGAGAACCAGATCGCTCGGCCGACCTAAAACGTCGCCGCCTGCACAAGGCCCGCAAGCGCAACGGACGTGAGCAGCGTACCCGCGATCAGAGACAACAAGCCCTTTGCGTTATCGGGCAGCCAAACGCGCTTAAGTGCGGCGCCTGCGTGCTGGCGTATGTCGACCGAGACAACCGCAACCACGGCAAGCGTGCAGGCGACACCAAGCGCCATGGCCAATGTCGCAGCAATGCCGAGCACGAGGAGATCGTTTGCCAGCGCAAGCAGAAGGATGGCGAAAGCGCTGGTACACGGGCGCGCGCCCATCGAGAAAACCACACCTGCGACACCAAATGTGGAAAGCGGTATGTGCTTCCGCTCGTCAATGTCTGCGGCGTGATCATGGTGATGGTGGCCTTGATGGTGGTGCACGGTGCTGTGTCCAGCGTGGCTGTGTGCTGCGTGGTCATGTGCAGCGGGGCCATGACCACAGCACGCACAGGTCGACGCAGGCGCCAGACGCGCCATCGGCTGCGGCAGCCAATCGAGTGCAGCAAGCTGGCGGAGCACAATCGTCGCGCCCAAAGCAGTCAGCAGAAGCAGACTGATCATGTTGACGACGCTCTGGAGCGCGGGCACCAGGTTCGCCAATCCTTGGAGCCCGACGGCAACAATCAGGACAACTGAAATCGCGATCGCGGCCTGGAAGGCGGCGGCGGCGATTGCAATTGCAATGCCGAGTGTCGCCGGCGCGTCGGTTGCGGTCATATAAGAGGAAAGCAGCAGTTTGCCGTGCCCAGGTCCGATTGCGTGGAGAATGCCATATCCGAATGCGAGAAGCATAATCGACACCATGGGGCCGAAGCCATCACCGTCTCGCGCCAGTTTCAGCATCGCGCCGATGCTATGTTCGATGCGACCGTAAATGGCTTCCCACCAACCTGCATCGGGCGGCGGACTGTAAGCAGATCCTTCTGGCGGTGGTACGGCACCATGGACGCCATGCGCGAAACCATCCGGAGCGTGGGCCAGTAGAACGACAGTTGCGGCGAACAGCGTCAATGCAATGAAACGAGTTGGCACGGCAGCTCCTACAGTTGGCTCCAGCAGGCCCCCCGGCCGCACTGTTTGCACCGTGGCTGTATCGACAGCACTGCTCCCCAATCGGGGCGCGCACGTGGCGTGTGATCTGATTGTGTCATTGTAATGTTATAAAGTTACGGACGTGTGTTCACCCATGGTTGTGCAACATCGGTCGGGCGCATCGTCCATGGTCGGCCTCGCATACGGCAAAGGGGAAGGTCGCACAACGCGTGGGTGTTCGCATATGCCGCCACGTTCTCCACTGTGGCGCGCGACGCAAGGTCATTTCCGCCAGAAGCGACCTCACTTCGGTGACGCGGCGAAGTTATCCCAGGCCGGTCCGGTCACCGATGCCGCTCAATTGAGCCGCTAAAATTGTCATGTTATAATATAACATTACAGTCAATCGCGTGAGGTCGTCCACCTCGCGCAGCAATCCAAAACGCAACAATTGGCAAGGCACACGGATGAACAGTCAAACCGATCAGCGTCTGCCCGTAACGGTCCTGTCTGGCTTCCTCGGCGCAGGGAAGACAACGCTGCTTAACCACGTGCTGCACAACCGCGAGGGGCGGCGTGTAGCAGTGATCGTGAATGACATGAGCGAAGTTAACATTGACGCTGACCTCGTGCGTGACGGCGGCGCCGATCTCAGCCGCACGGATGAGGCACTCGTCGAGATGTCGAACGGCTGCATCTGCTGCACGCTGCGTGAGGATCTTTTGGCTGAGGTGCGGAAGCTCGCGGCGGAAGGACGTTTCGACTATCTGCTGATCGAGTCAACCGGCATCTCAGAGCCGCTTCCCGTCGCAGCCACGTTCGAATTCCGCGATGAGTATGGCGAAAGCCTGTCGGATGTTGCGCGTCTTGATACCATGGTAACGGTCGTCGATGCGGCGAATCTGCTCAAGGACTATGCCTCACACGACTTTTTGAAAGATCGCGGCGAAAGCCTCGGCGACGACGATGAACGCTCCCTTGTCGACCTGCTCGTCGACCAGATCGAGTTTGCAGACGTCATCGTGCTGAACAAGACCGACATCGCCGCGCCGCATGAGATCGATGCCGCGCGCAAGATCATCCGCTCTCTGAACGCAGGTGCTGAGGTTATCGAAACCGCGCGCGCGAGCGTGGCGATGGATCGTGTTCTGGGAACCGGCCGGTTCGATTTCGACGCCGCACATGAACATCCGACGTGGTTCAAGGAACTGAACGGCTTCAAAGATCACGTTCCCGAAACTGAAGAGTACGGGATCTCCAGTTTCGTCTATCGCGCGCGCCGACCGTTTTTGCCCGAAAAGCTGCATGCGTTCTTCAAGAAGTCCTGGCCGGGCGTTGTCCGCGCAAAGGGCTTCTTCTGGCTCGCGACACGCCCCGCGTTCGTGGGTGAGTTGAGCCAGGCTGGCGCCACCGTTCGCCATGAGCCGTGTGGCTTCTGGTGGGCAGCCGCGCCGAAAGATCGCTGGCCCACAGATCCGGACGTTGTCAGGCGCATCAAGGCGGGTTGGCACAAGGTCTGGGGTGACCGGCGACAACAGCTTGTCTTCATCGGCTTGTCCGAAATGGATAAGGCGCAAATCACCGCGGACCTCGACGCATGCCTGATCGAGGTCGACGAGGACCAGCGAATTGACACGCGCGAATGGCGCGATTTGCCAGATCCGTTTCCGCAGTGGGGCCAAGCCGAGAGGGCCGCATGAGACATGTTCATAAGAGCGTCGACGGCGCCACCATCAACGTCGGCGTCGTTGATGCGCTGGAAGACCTGTCCGCAATCCGCGAGCCGGGTTGCGCCGCTGTGATATGGCGCCGCCAGCCTTTGCCGCGCTTTCAAGGCTGGATCGACCGGCTCGCTCCAGCGCAACTGCCGACGGCGAGGCTGATCCTGCGAGCAGACGCAATCCCCGACGCCGTGCAGCAGGTCTGCGACGCTGCCGGCATGAGCGAAGGTCCGGAGCGGACATGGCTGGTCGACGACATTGCGGCATTGGGCGCGGTCTTCGGGCGTCTGATGACGGCGCCGTTCCTACGGCTGCGGCTGGACGTTATCGAGACAAATGCGTGTCGCAAGTTTCACATCGACTCCGTGACCGCGCGTCTGGTCTGCACCTATCGCGGGACTGGCACGCAGTATGGGATCTCGACGGATGGTGCCGAGCCGACACGCGTGTTTACGGTTCCGACCGGCGCCCCGGCTGTCTTGCGCGGAACCCGCTGGCCCGGCGATCCGCCGTCGAGCCTTCTCCACCGGTCACCACCGATCGAGGGCACCAGTGAGACGCGATTGTTGCTGGTCTTCGACCCAATCATGGACCCGGAGGACGATTGTTAACCCCGGCTACCATTCTTGGAGAGCGTCACGCATTGGTTGGCGCTTGCAACTGTCTGCCGGTTTGCGTGTGGGTGGTGATGTGGGTTTTCAGCAAGTCGGCATAAAGGCCGGGCTCCTTGATCGGCCACAGATGATCCCGCCCCTGAAGCACGCGCGCATCCACGCTCGGCAGTTGCAGTGCTAACCGTCGCGGCGTCGATCGGATCGCATGCGGCTCGCCATCGGCCGCCACCGCCAGGATCGGGTGTGACAATGCGTGCCAGCCGGCCGGCGCCTTGAAATCCACAACCTGCATCCCGGCACGCCGGATCGTGCCCGGCCGCATGGCCGCAGCGCCTGCGATGAAGCGTTGGGCGCTGGCTTCGTCGCCGAAGATGGATGCGAAGCGGCGACGAAGTGGCGGCACGCGGAAGATCAGGCTGTTGGCGATATAGGCAAGTTTCAACAGCATCGCATAATTCAGCGAACCGACGTGAAATCCGGACAAAAGCGCGGTCGAAAAGCGGTCGGGCCGTTGTGTGAGAAGGACCAGTCCAACATAAGCCCCGAGCGAGTGGCCGGTCACATGCACGGGCCTGCTCGCTGGTAGGGTGTCGACAACCGATGCAACAGACGCGGCCGTATCCGCAATTGACCGCCATGCGATGTCATTGCTTTTGCCATGCCCTGGCAGGTCAGGCACCAGCGCCCCGAACTCGGGTCGCGCCGCACGGACAGGGTCCCAGCACCAGCCACCGATGCCGAGACCGTGTAAGTACAGAATCACAGGCGCAGATTCGTTGGAGCCTTCGAGTGAATAGGACAGCATGGATTGACCTCGAGCCATTTGTCTGGCGTGGCAACTGGCGATTGGCGATCCCCACGAGAAGCCGGGCCAATGCAAAGCTCCGTTGCAGCGAACGCGCTCTGTGTCCGTTTGCCGCGCATTGATGATGGGGTTCCGCGCATCATCAGTGCGGCGGCACGCATCCCGCCTCGGCGGCTGAGGATCATCGGTCGACAAGACCAACCGGACATGTACGGAATTTTGACTTCAGGTTGCCCGCGCTGGCTTTACCCAGGTCCGCCAACACGTCGGCGTGCCGGGTGAGTTCGACAAACGGCTGCGCGTTTGAGGACATGAACGTACGCAGAGGCAGTTTTGCGGGCATGCGGCCAGTGCGAGAGCACGCACCTCTAACGGTTACAGAAAACGATCCTTTGCCTGTGACCTGCTCTCGGCGTTTCAGAATTCTCGACTGCGTGGCCTGGAAGCGCGCCGCGTCGGTTGGCGTAAGCCTCGCCACAAAGACGGCCTCGTTGGCACGGACGTTGAATGCTTTTGGTGCAGTGTCCGACGAAACACGCAACACGAATGTCTCGGCGATGGGTGCCGTGCCATCCGACGGCGTGAAGGACAAGGTCAGGACCAGATCTCCAGTGGTGAGTCCCACGTCATGGGGCACCACGACAGCAGCCCGGAGTGTGGCGGTTTCGATGCGCAAAGGGTTGAACGCGGCAGCCGTCAGAAGCCCCGACGGCGTGAGCGACGCGCAGCCAGCTATCAACCACGCGGCGAGCGTGATCGCTGAGAATCGTTCCATATCATCATCTCGATATTTATTATTGCAAAACAGAAAATTATTTTCGATTCAGGCGAAATTATGGTTTGAAAACAAGCGGAGTGGCGCTGGCGAGACGTCAGCGCGCGGTCGATTGGTAAGCGCGAGCACATGACAGCGGTCGTATGGCTTGCCCGTGACGTCCGGCGATGGATCCATCCGGAGGACGTGAAGCTACGTGACGCAGGTGCGAAGCTGAGTGCGAAGCGGTCGAGTCGCGGTCCACCCACGTTCAGCCGCTGATCGCTCAGTGCTGCGCAAGATCATCAACCACGGAATACAGCCTCAATATTGTGACCATCCGGATCTCTGACAAAAGCGGCGTAGTATTGTTTGCCGTACATGGGCCGATTGCCGGGCTTGCCGTTTGACGTCGCACCATTGGCCAAAGCCACTTCAAAAAAGGCGTCCACGTCCTCTCTTGAGCTTGCCGAGAACGCAACGTGGAGACTTGGAAACTCGTGTTCGAGCAGCTCGATGCCAAAATTCCAAAAGTCTCTGCCATATCCAATTGCGGGGCCATCTTGACCCACAACCGCATATCCAAGCTTGGCAAGGACAGCATCATAGAACTGCCGCGACCTATCAAGATTTCTCACGGGCAAATTCATGTGATCAATCACGAACCAACTCCAGATACCGGATTTTCGGCATCTTTCCCATAATTCCATGATGGCGGCAATGGCAGCGAGTGACCGATCGTGCACATCTGCCGTGGCGCCCGCACCAGCTTTGGCGGATCAGGCAGGCACCTCTGGTCGCACCAAGCCCGCAGCGCTCCGCTGCCGGCGAAGCGCTTTTTCGAGCGCACGGCTGTTGCATTGATCAATTGCTCCGACTACCGTCGCGTTGCAACAGCTGGGCCGTTGTCAGCCACAGTTGGTTGTTCTTCGGCAAATTGCGCTGAAGTATTTTATTTGTTTTATTGGAGCTAAGTTATGTCTGAAGTTGATACCAGCAAATGCAATGCCATTTCGAAAGTTCAAGTCGGCGAAGCCGGCAAGGTTGCCTCTATCGATCACCCATCACCTGAGGCCATCACAAAACGCTTCGTATTTCAAAATGACAATACGGATCTCTGTGACAACACGGGCGTCGTTGCTCTGTTGGTTGTGAGTGGGCAAATCAAAAGTCAAGCAGTGCTGACGACGAAAGGCGATTCGATCGAGGCCACGGTCGGCAAGGGAGAAACCGTAACTGCCATAGCTCACACCGTTCCATTGCCGAACGACATCGTATGTATTGGTCTTGGCAATGCGACGCTGACGCTGTTCGACTGCGGGCCTGCCACCTAGACAATTTCCGCCAGAGGCGGAATTGGTTGAGCGCTTCGTCGTGGGCTGCGGGATCAGCGCTGTCGGTCGGGAGTCCGGCCGGCTTGCTGTGTTCCGTGACACCTGGTGGTCGCAGGTGTACCAGGATGACATCTCATCTTAAACCGGTGCCGCTATCGCAGTCGGTTCACGCAACCACGGGTCATCGGAGGTCAGTTGGCGATGGGTCAGCAGTTTGAATCGAT
This sequence comes from Pseudomonadota bacterium, assembly GCA_039186015.1. Lineage (GTDB taxonomy): Bacteria > Pseudomonadota > Alphaproteobacteria > Rhizobiales > Hyphomicrobiaceae > JBCBWG01. The sequence goes on along the minus strand of JBCDAH010000032.1, from coordinate 26,880 downwards.
CGAAGCGCAACACCGGTCCTTCATCGCGCAGCAGAAGATTTTCTTCGTTGCCAGCGCTGCAGCGAACGGACGGGTGAATGTCTCGCCAAAGGGCATGGCGACGTTGCAGGTCCTGGGCCACAATGACGTCGCCTATCTCGACTGCACCGGGAGTGGTAGCGAGACCCGCGCTCACCTGCTGGCCTCCGACGACAAGCGCTTGACCATCATGTTCTGCGCCTTTGACGGCGATCCCATGATCCTGAGACTGTATGGACAGGCACAGTCTCTCATGCGCGGGACACCGGGTTATGATGCGCTTGTGGGCTCTTTCGAGGAGATGCCCGGTGCGCGCCAGATCGTGCGCCTCGCGGTCGACCTCGTTCAAACATCATGCGGCATGGCCGTCCCCTTGTATGACTACAAAGAGGACCGCTCCAACCTCGTCAGACACTGGCAGGCGCGCCCGCCCGAACTCCTGCGCAAGTATTGGGGCTTGAAGAATATGACGAGCATCGACGGCTTTGACACAGGCTTTGCGCCGGACGAGATGATGCCGCCCGAGAAGACATCTGAGAAGACATGACACGTGTTCGTAGGTCCTTGGCTGCGCGCGAGATCATGTCTGTCTATGGCGGAAATGATCTAAGCATTTTCGGCACGTAATGCGGGCTGCACAGCATCATGCTCCTTGATCGGCCAGTGCAGTGCTGCGGCGATGAGGCCTAGCCCGATACTGAGCCACCACATCACATCGTAAGACCCGAATCGGTCGAATGCGATGCCGGCGAGCCATGCACCGAGAAAGCCGCCGACCTGGTGGCCCATGAAGACAATGCCAAACAGCATCGACATGTAGCGCGTGCCGAACAGGCTTCCGACCAGCCCACTCGTTAGCGGAACCGTGCCAAGCCAAAGAAAGCCCATGAATGCGCTAAACAGGAGTACTGACACCTCGCTCACCGGCGTGAGAATGAACATCAGTATCAGGGCTGTGCGCACCAGATAGAGCACGCTCAGGACGTTCTTCTTTGCATAGAGGTCGCCGAGCACGCCGCAGATGTAAACGCCGATGATGTTGGTGAACCCGACGGTCGCCAACGCCGCGGCCGCCAGCCATGTGTCGAACCCTTTGTCAGCAAGAAAGCCCGGCAAGTGGACGCCAATGAACGCCAGATGGAAGCCGCAGGCCAGGAAGCCCGCGTTTAACAGCCAGAAACTCGGCACGCGCGACGCCGACCGGAGCGCTTCGGACAAACTTTGGCTGTCCGGCGCCGGGACCTGTGACGTGCGCGTCGCCAGCCCGAACGCCAGCGGCACAATTAATAGCGCTGTGGCCGATAAGAGCCCGAGAGCAACGAGCCATCCGAAGCCATCGATCATGACGTGGATATAGGGCAGCGCGACGAGCTGACCGATCGATCCGCCAACAGACACCAGGCCGAGCGCCCGGCTGCGCATATGTTCCGGCGTCGCGCGGCCAACGGCGCCCAGGACGACTGTGAATGCGGCACCGCTGAGACCCAGGCCAACCAGCACCCCGCCCAAAATCAATTGGTCGCTGCTGTTGGAGAGCATCATGACGAGCAGACCGGCCGCGTACGCAACCCCACCCGCCGCAGCAACACGCGCCGCGCCGTAGCGATCTGCGATCGCCCCTGCCACCGGGGCGGCCGCGCCCCAGAACAGATTCATCAAGCCCATGGACAGCGCAAAGGCTTCGCGCCCGGAACCAAAGTGGAGGGAAATCGGCGTCAGAAACAAGCCCATGCCCTGGCGAATGCCCATGCTTAACCCGAGAATCGCACCGGCACAGATGATGAGTATCCAGAGACGAAGCAGCATGCGAACCCCCAGCAGGCATCAAAGCGGCTTGCATCTTCTACAATGGCGTCTCATCATTCAAATGCATAGATTTGATTGACCCATCAGGAACACAGATGAATCTAGAGCAGCGAATGATCGACACGACGCTTCTCAAAACCTTTGCCGTCGTTGCCGAAACGGAGCACTTCACACGTGCGGCAGAGCGGCTGAACTGCGTGCAGTCGGCGGTCAGCATGCAGGTGAAACGGTTGGAGGCGTCGCTTCAGGTGCGCCTGTTCGAACGCCAAGGGCGCGGAATCAAGCTGACCGAGGAAGGGCGGACGCTCCTGCGCTACGCGCACCGCCTGAATCGGCTAACCGATGAACTGCTCGTCGAAATGGGGCGTCTCGTCCCACCCGGCCGGATTAGGATTGGGGCCACCGACATTACGATGAGTTACATGCCGCAAGTGTTGGAGCGGCTTCATGCCCACTTGCCGATGGTCGACATCGAACTGCGTTGCAACAGAAGCTGGGAGGCCCTGGACGCGCTCGATGCCGGTGACATCGATATTGCGTTCGTCACCCAGCACAATAAGCGACCGGGCGCCCGGCGTGTTCACCGCACGCCACTCGTGTGGGCGTGCGCCACGCACGCGGATGTGCATATGCGCCAGCCATTACCGCTCGCGATCTTCGGCGTGGGGTGCATCTATCGCAAGGCGGCGTTGGCAGCCCTCGACAAGCGCGGCATCGACTATCGTCTGGCTTATGAAAGCCCGAGCCGTTCAGGCCTGGAATGTGCGGTCGAGGCGGGGTTGGCGGTCACGATCATCGCGAACGATCTCCTCGCACCTCACCTGCGCGTACTCCCTGCAAGTGCGACAGGACTGCCGAGTCTGCCCGTTCTGAATACCTACGTGTTCACCGGCTCGTCCGGCCCATCACCGATCATCAAAACCGTTATCGATCGCATCGTCGAAGCCGTCCGCATGTCCCATGGCTGAAACGCTTCAGGTTGGGCTGAAATGCTCGAACTTCAGCGCTGTCGACTGGCCGGGGATATATCATGTCGGCTCTACACGCTTGTGGTTTGATCGGCACACGTCACGCATCGTGGTGTTCGTCCAGGAGACCGGACGCCGCCCACTTCGCAGCCAGCTTCCGTCGCAGCAATTCGAAGCCGACATAGGCGATGACGCTTGCAACGCAGCAGAGCGCGAGTGCAGACGTCCAGCCGAGCTCCCAGGCCCAATAGATCTCCGCGAACAGGAAAAAGGCGGCCGTGGCAAGACCAATCCACATGCCATGCTCGGACCAGACGCTGATCGTCAACCACAGGTGAACGCCAAGGGCAAAACTCGAGATCAGCGCACCAAGCAGCATAACGAAGACCGGACGACTCTCGAACCATCCGCGTGTATCGACAGCTCCATCATTGTCAGAGGGCGGGATTGATCCGAATATCAACTTGCCTGCGAAGCCCAGCTGTGTGCGCGGCAAACGCGCTTCAAACTCTTCAAGCTCATTTGCGGTGTCTTCCAGAACCTCCTGAGCCTCGCGCTTGGGCGGTATTGCGCCCTCTGCCAGCAGCTCGGTGCGCAATGGCTCGGGAATGTGCTCCGCAGCACCGAGGCTGTCGTTGACCGCTGCAAGGCAGACGTCGCGGGATCGTGCAGCGACGGGAATGCGCTTCAGGTTCCATCCATTCGATTGAACGGCACGCAAATAGAGATCCGGCCCAAGATGCGTGCTCGGCGTTGCGTTCAAGGCATCTGTAAAGGTGTCATTGCTGACCGCTTGGATGCAAAGGTCTTTGGTGCGCTGTTCCAGCGGAACATACCGAAGGTTCTTGCCATCCTCTGCGACGGCCAATTCCGTAAACTCCGGTCGGCGCAGTGATTCCGGGACAAACCGATAGGCATCAGGATACTGCTGCATCGCGGCGCGGCAGATTTCGAGCGTTCGCAGTTCGGCCGGAACATATTGCAAGGCCCAGCCATTCTGTTGAACCGCGGCCAGGCAAACCTCCTCGCTGATAGCTTCCGGGGGCGCATGCCGCAGCAGTCCGCTTTGCGCGATGACCATGCTTTGCCATTGCGCAATCGATCGTCGCGGCCGGCTGTCATCGGCGGCACGAACCGCGGAGCGACCGGCTTTCAAGCGCGCAATGATACTGTCGCCGTCCGCTCGCTCCGTCGCCCACTGCGAGTCGCCGTCGTCATCCTCGGGCTCGGGCTCGATGTCCACCAGCACGTCGGCATGCAGATACTCCGAAAGCGGCATGCCGATTACGGTGTCATGTGAGTTCCAGTACGGTGCAGTTGCGGAAATGGTCGCAAAGTGATCATCCACCATGACCAGTTGCGCGGTCGTCTCACCTTTTATGGTCAGTGAGCCGTCGTTATAGTGCGCATAAACGAGTTCTTCGATATCGGCCTGCCCGTCGATAACGATGCAGGCCCCGCCGGCAACGAGATTCTTCGCCTGAACGTTGCCGGTTACGTAGAGGAAGGCGCCGCTCTCGTACGCTTCGTTGATGATGTTTCCGTCAACGGTCAAATCGCCATCAACAATCAACCCTTCGCTATCGTTCCAGCCATGCTCGAAATCGAGACGCAGGTCGCCGGCAAGATGGAGTTCGCCGTCATGCACGCGGATGCGCCGCCCAAGCCACGTTCCACTGCGAAAGCAATCAAGGCGCTGCGCCAATCCGAACCTTGCAACTGCTTCGGGCTCCGTCAGCGACGGCAGTGCGGCAAGTAGCGTGCCCGTCATAACGTCCTCGCGTGGGTACTCCTGAATGCGACGTGCGACGCAGTGCCCTGTGAATGCGTTGAAATGCTGTCTTCTGCGTGTGGATGGCGAGGCAGGTACGCATTCGTCGTGTCCGCCGCATTGTCGCCGGATCGACCAGACGGCGGCGGAGAGGGGCAACCCTGATGATCTGGGAGGGCTCTTTTTTTGACCTGTGCAACGAACGGACAACGCTTGGCCGCCCAGTCGAATTCGCGGATACTGTGCCGACCTCACTCCCCGAGGCGCAGTTGAAGTCAAGTCCCGCTTAAGCAGACAAGGGCGTATCTCCGGTGCCACAGAATACCAAAAAGACTGTTTTCATTTCACACTCATCGCAAGATGCAGCAGTGGCCATGGCCATTGTTGATGAGTTGGAGCGTCGCAATATCCGTTGCTGGATCGCACCAAGAGACATCAGGCCCGGGACAAACTATGCCGAAGAACTTCTCTATGGAATTACGTCATGCGACGCCATGATTGTTTTGATTTCAACAAATGCTCTGAATTCAACACCCGTGGCGCTGGAGGTTGAGCGAGCAACCAACGCAAGGAAAACAATCTATCCCGTTCGCATTGAGCGAATCGAACTGACAGGTGGGCTTCAGTTTTTTCTAAGCCTTCAACACCGGATCGACCTGATTGGCGGCCTTGATCAAGATGCAATCGACCTTTTATCCGACTCCATTCAAGCGTCCAAGTTTCCCCGCAGCAAGTCCCATAATAAAATAGACGACTTAAGCACCACCAAGCTCGTCACCATCGTTGGCGCGGCTGGCGTCATGGCCGTTTCGATATTTGCGATGTTCTATTACGCATCCTCCGTCACAGAGCGAGCATCAGACGAAACGACACCTCGCCAAGGCTCGTCAATAGCGACCAGCAGTTTGCACGTTGACATATGGTACGCGTCCGATGACGGGCTCGCTCTCACCAACACCCCACTGGCAAACGCTTATTTGCAAGGCTTCCCGGTTCAGGCGGCACCAATATCTGTTGAAATATTTAACGATAAAGGGAGTGGGCGCGCTCTAAAAGTTGCAGACACACAAGTACGCACCAAGATGGAAAGTGGTCATCAATCATTTCAAGTTCCGGTCGCTGTGGAGCCGAAGACGGGGAGTATCTGCATCAATTTCCTAGGGCTCGACAAAAGCGGAGCGGCGCGACGTTATTACTTTACGCGCCATTTATTCCCGTCATCTTCAAATAAATCGGTGACAACGCCCAAGATTAGCGAAGCGACTCCGAACGTGAGTTGCAAAACACTGCTTGGATTTACTGATGTCGACGACGCGACGGCGCCTCTCGCTGACTACGAGCAAAAACAACGCATAGAGAACGGTTTCTCGTTCGCGGAGATCTATCATGTTGGCAATCCGGCCTCCAATCAAACAGGCTTTCGCGTAACTCTTTATGCAATTGGCGGGTCCAATTCCGCCGCCGAGAAAAACTTCGTACCAGATGTCACCCTCTTCGCCTATGCGAGTGATGACGGGAAAAACTGGCGATCATACTACAAGTCGGACGAGAGTCTGGAATTCAAGACACTTCGCTATGAATATATTCGCCGGCCAGCGCCCAAGTTCCTTCTGGTTTGCGCGGCGACCTTCATTTCCAAGGAAAAAGTTTTTGTTATTGAAAGTGCGCAGTATCGCAGGCTCGGCGTCGAAGGTCAGTACAATTATTCTTTGCGCGGGAACAAGAGCCGGGGCATACATAAAACCGACCAGACTTGCCGAGGCATCGACCCGGCCAATGCGCAGAAGCCGACGCGCCCCGTTCTTCCGCTCGAGATTGCGGTTCCTGAAAACTCCGGCGGGACGTTTGACCGTCCTGAGATTCAGTCGCTGCGGAATGGAAAGCCGGTCGCCTATGGCCCGAAGTTGGCCGGACTTCGTTTAGGCATGAGCTTTGATGAAGCAAAGCGTGCTGCCGGCGCCTTACTGCCGCTTGGTAGCGCGGTGACAGCGACCAGCACCTTGCCGGGTTGGCACGGCAAACTATTCGGTGAGTTATTCGCCGTTATTGATTTGCAGGCTCAGCAAAGCATCGTTTTGGCGAGCCATCCCAACGTTAAGGCCCTTGCGGGCATGTGGTGGGGATACCGACCGTTTCAGAAGCGGATGATCGATCTCAAAAAGTTCAAACAACGTTTGGCCGACACCTTCGGTAGCTTTTCTTTCTCGCAGAACTTCACGGACTATGTCGCGGGCTCCACGAGTGGTCCGGATGCGCTCGCCTGCGGGGCCACAACTTTTGACATGCCCGTGCAAGGTTGGGATTCGAGCGAGTCTCACATCACGGGCCGGGATCTTGAGAACTCATTTTTTCTTATGCAGATAACGGTCCCTGAGCGACCAACGGATACGCCTTGCGGCGCAAAAGTCTCGGTGGTTGGACGCTGGCCACGAAACAACCCAACCTTCGTCGTGGCGTTGGAGAATGCGTCCGCGCTGTTAGCGCTCAAAGAATAATGGCCACTGGATTGCGTCAATGCGAATGGAGCCGTTGTTCGATGGGATCGTTTTTGCTTTGGCTGGGACCAGCCCATACCTTGCCTTTGAGTCGTCCTATTCGGCCGCCCAAGCGAACGGTTTCAGACGTGGGCATGTGGGCCGGCAAAGTGAGACTGCGTATGGCTGGAACGCTTCAGTGCGCGACCGTTGACGCCGCCGCCGGAGCACAGCCAGACGCACGTGGTTTGCGCTTCGTCGGGCCACAGCGAGCCAACGCGCGCGACGCATCAGCGGTCATTCTATCGAGCGATACGCGTGACAACACCATGTTCGACCAGAATATTGTGAGACGGCACCCATAGCTCCGTGCTCGGCGTCGATATGGCTCTCCTGATAAAGTCCTCGGAAACGCCCGCCCGCCTGTAGTATTGCGCATTGAGACTGTCGGCACGCAACGTAAGAGTGTTCATGATGCGCGTCATCATCTCGTCCATCAGGATGATGGATGCGGCGTGGAAACCCAGCTGGGCATTTTGGGAAATGACGCGGTCTTGACCGCCAACGAATATGACGGTGCATGCGCTGGCGCAGCGGTTATCAACGGCAGTCGTCATGTTTCTCTCGCGCACGATATCATTGATCCGTCGACCGGCCGTCGCATCGCCGCCCAGACTGTCGAGCACGAGCACATTAACTTGTGAGTTCTGCTCCAGCTGCGTTTTGATATCGTCGATCAACGGCCAAACGACTGCGCCGCGGAAAATCAAGATATTGTTGGAGACTTCTAGCGCATAAACAGGCTGACCATTCTCATCCCGACTGGTTTCAAGCTGCCGGAGCGACGACCAGGTCTGGGTAAACTGGTAGATGCTGAACGGCATACCGAGAACCATCAAGGCACAAAAAAGCGCTGCGCTCCATCTGCTGATCCGCCACGCTCCGCGTTCTTTTGCGCCCGACAACGAGCGAAGGTTTCCAACAACCTGCCAAATCGACATCGCGAATGTCACGACAAAGATGGAGGAAAGAACGAAGAGCCTGAGCTTGGGACTGCCGTCAACCGAGACATTTGCTATCAAGGCTGCCGCTATAAAGATGGCCACAAGACTCAATAGAATGGTGTTGATGAAAATGGACCGGCCCAAGCTGAATCCACCATTCCAGTGTCGCAATATCGTGTTTCCGCTGCGCCTGTCGCGGCGCTCTTTCGGGGGATGTCCATCTTTCGCGGCGTGTCCGCCTTTCGGGGGCTGCGTCGCGTTGTCCTTGGGATGAGCGGCTACGGTCTGGATGGCCCCCTGATCCAGGATAACGGTGGTCTGGTTCGGATTGGGGGACGCATTCAAGTCCGCCAACTCCAATCTGCAGTCGCCTATTGTCAAATCGAGGCCCGGCTGCCATGCGCTCCGGTTGATCCGGTTACCCGAAAGCCAGGTGCCGTTACTGCTGGATAAGTCCTCTACGTCCACACCGGTCTTTGTGACCTGTATTTGTGCATGTTTCCTTGAGACCTTGTCGTCGTTCAGAACGATATCGCACGTTTCGTCCCGGCCGACGGTCATGCTGTCTCCGGCCGTGACCTCCAGGCTCTGCGCGTCGCTGCCGGGACACGTCCATGTCAAGGAATACAAGGTCGTTCGCTCCCTAGATCTGACCGCTTCTCAATCAAGCCTGTCCGGATGATGGGCCGGAACATGAAGACGCAAGATGCCGCATTGGCCTGCCCGGAGGCACGCGGCTCACCACTCTGAGTAACTTTATGAGAGGTGTTGGCCTCGTGGCCAGTTGGAAGACGCCGTTTTGTTTAATCTGCAGCGCGATTACCACTGGTCGCACGCGCGATTTCCGGCAGGTCGGCAAACATGATTGCAGCATGCCGCCGGCTTGGTTGCGTGTACGCCGAAAGTCCGGCAGGTGACGCCCGGCCTGACACATCAGCCATGCTGGCAGTCAATCCGTCCACTCACCGGCCAGTGCGCGGAGAGGCAGCGTCTTGCGAGAACTTGCTATGGCGATCGACCTCAAAACTCTGCTTTATCAGACGACACTCTGATGACCCGAGCGCCGTCACTGACATTGATGTGTACATGCCGCTGACGGGACCTCACACGTGAGGCATGAGCCGAAAGATCGTCGCGCACGTAGTTTGATCACAACAACCAATCAAAGGCCGATGACCCATGAGCCGTTACGCCTACATCCCGGAACTCTATGACGTCCGCTTTCAAGCCCCGGAGACAAGCCGGCAATCGGATGAGTACTTCTCCGCCGACATTGACGGGAAGCGCACACTCTTCAACATCCATGACTACGCCACGTTGTACCGTGTGCCGTGGCTGTATGATGTCGCGCTCTACCATACACTGGCGTGTCGAACTCCGACGGAAATGTCGGATGCCATTGCCAACGTCTGGTCACAGGCGCATGTCGATCCTGCCGGCCTTCGCGTGCTGGAACTCGGCGCCGGCAGCGGTGCCTTCGGCTACGAACTGCGCCATACGCTGAACGTCGGCCACTTGGAAGCCATTGACATTAGTCCGGAAGCCCGCCTGGCAGCGGAACGTGACAGGGCCGGCCTCTACGACCGTTATCATGTCGACGACCTGACCGACCTGCGCGCCGAAACCCAGGCCGCTTTCGATGCGACGCAATTCAACGTTGTCTCCGTCGCGTCAGCCACGGGCTGGGGCAACCACATCCCGTTGGTCGGCTTCCAGACGGGCTTCGACATCTTGGTTTCCGACGGGTGGTTCATCTTTCACGTCAAGCCACACGACCCAGACCCGGAGTGTGTCCAACTCTGTCTCTGGATCGACGAACTCATCCGGTCGGAACACCTGAAACAGATCTATCGCGGCTCGCACTTCCATCGTCGCAGCTCCAACGGGACTGGCATTTTCTATGATGTCATCATTGGCCGGAAAGTCTGACGCGGACCGGCGCGCTGGACGGTTGAATGGTGAGGGTGGGTCGTCGGGGTGCGGTGATGATGCGATGCTTCGGGAGCGGGCGTCGACTGGCTACCCTTGGAGCAGGCTATGATGTCCGCTCTTGGCGATCGCTGCCATTGCATCGCAACATGGGCCTGTCGCGAAGGGCCATTGGCCGACCTCGCGCTAACTCTATCACTAGACGAACCGCGCAACTCAGGCCGCCTTGTTGCCCTCTTTCACAGAGTTGCAGCGGTGTACCTCTACGGTCGCGTGCACGACGCCCAGATCGCTTGGGATCAGCCGCTTATAATGGGCGGGGCTGTGTTCGTGATCGGTGACTATTGCAACTTCCGCTGCATATTGGCTTTGGCCGATGGCCCAGACATGTAGATCGGCGATCCTGTCGCTGCGCTCGGCCAACAAGGCGTCGCGGAGGCGCTCCATCTTGGGCTCTTCAAGCTGCCAATCCAGCAGCACCTTTGCGGACATGCGCAGTAAGCCCCATGACCAGTTGGCGACAAGGATAGCTCCGACGATGCCCATGACGGGATCGAGCCAAGCCGCGCCAGCGTACTTGCCTGCCAAGAGTGCGAAAATCGCGAGAAGCGACGTTAGCGCGTCAGCAAGAACATGAAGGTAGGCAGCTTGTAGATTATGGTCGCTATGGCGTTCGGACTGAGACGTGTGGGCATGGTCATGATGATGGTGGTCATGGTCATGCGTATGCCGATGGTGGTGGTGGGCCGTGGATGCCAGCAACCAGGCGCTAGCTCCGTTAACGAGGAGGCCCAGAACCGCGACCAGAATTGCCTGATCAAAGCTGATCGAGACCGGATTGAAGAGCCGTTCAACACTCTCTACCGCCATTAGAGCAGCGAAGCCGGCCAGAAGGATCGCACTTGCGAATGCCGCCAGACTGTTGACCTTGCCTGTCCCGAACGAGAAATCACGGTTAGAAGCGTTCTGGCGCGCGTAGACATAGGCGGCTACGCTGATACCGAGCGCTGCCGCGTGGCTTGCCATATGCAAACCATCAGCAAGAAGTGCCATTGAGCCGTAGTATAAGCCGGCCACGATCTCCACGACCATGAACAGTGCGGTTACGACAACGATAATCAGCGTGCGCCTCTCGCCAGGTCGCGCCTGGTCCTGACCAAATATGTGGTCGTGGGTCCAGGAGGACATATCATGCGTGTGCATCTTGAGATTGCTCCTGACTACGCCATCTCGCGCCGTTGCCGCCGCGCTCACGACATCGGCGTTTACCGATTGCCACAATTTGCCCCTGATCTTTGACAATCCGGCATGATGATCATTGCATCATATCTGCCTCTGTCTTAGCGCTCTTTAGACCAAGTCCATCAGTTTGAGCATCGACCTGGGGACGTTGCCTTGTCATCGCTGTGCACTTCCCACTGCCGCTCCTGGTGGCGCCGCTTCGCATTTCTCATCGGCTTTGCTGTTATCGTGTGGTCAACGGCGCCAGCTTACACGCACGCTCCACAACTTGCCGGGCCGTTGCAGGAGTACGCGGAGGTCGTTGCCGAACACGGCCACAGCCATGGTGTCCTGGAGGATCTTCTCTGGGCATTGCATGGTCATAGCCATGACGTTGTCGACCATGATCACAGCCCGGTGATGCTGCACTGGCTCAATCCGACGATATTTTTCCGGCCGTATGTCTTGTTGAAACGCCCTGTTGGAGAGCGGCGAACTGTACGGAGGCCTGCTCTAATCGAGCGACCTCCTCGCGTTTGATCAGCGTGAACCGCACTTTTTACCGACATAAATGATCAACCGTACTGGAGACCGAACATGAAACCGGTTCGCCCGGGGCGGGCCTGCGCGTCCTCATGGATCGCGCCAAGTCTGCTCGCCTTGTCGGCTGTCTTGCTTCTCGCAACAAGCGCGGCCAAGGCCCACGACGTCACTCCTGGTGACGCGGGCTACATCCAAGAAATCTTCGGGGTACATCTGGTCCCGTTTACGTATCTTGGGGCCAAGCACATGATCACGGGATACGATCACATCCTGTTCCTGCTCGGCGTCGTCTTTTTTCTGTACCGGATGAAAGACGTCGCCATTTACGTCAGCCTTTTTGCCATCGGCCACTCGACCACGATGCTGGCGGGTGTCTATTTCGGCTGGGGTGTGAACGCCTACATAATCGACGCCATCATTGGGCTCTCGGTCGTCTACAAGGCACTCGACAATATGGGAGCCTATCAGCGCTGGTTTGGCTTCCAGCCCAACACGAAACTGGCGACGCTGATCTTCGGCTTCTGCCACGGGCTGGGCTTGGCGACAAAGATCCTTGAATACAAAATCTCGCCGGACGGCCTGCTGCCGAATCTACTTGCGTTCAATGTCGGCGTCGAAATCGGCCAGCTCCTGGCACTCGCTGCCATCCTTATCGTCATGGGTTTCTGGCGCAGAAGCGAAGGCTTCTGGCGGCACGCCTACACCGCTAACGTCGTGATGATGTCCATGGGCTTCATCCTGATGGGTTACCAAATCACCGGCTATTTCGTCGGAGCTTGATTACGCGTGTGCGTCCAGAAATCACTGGAGATATCTAATGTACAATTCAGAGAAACCGGCTCCCGAGGAGCTTCCGTCAACAGCACAACTCATCCGCTCGACAATCATCGCACTCGTGGCAGCAATCGTCATTCTTGTGACAATCGTCCTGCCTGCGGAGTACGCCATTGACCCGACGGGTGCTGGCCGTGCGCTTGGTCTTACGTCCATGGGCGAGATCAAGAACCAACTTGCCCGTGAAGCGGCAGAAGACGAAAAACGTCATGGCGGTCCGCAGTCAAACGCTATCGACTGGCTGTTCAGCATTCTGGCGCCATCGGCACATGCACAGGACGCCTGGAAGGACGAATTCACCTTTACGCTCGCCCCTGGAAAACCGGCGGAGATCAAGTTTCCACTTAAGAAAGGGGACAGCGTTGAGTTTGCTTGGTCCGCAGAGGGCGGACGCATAAACTTCGACCTCCATGCCCACGGGCAGGGCAAGTCCCACACCTATGAAAAGGGTCGGGGCAAAACCAGCGGTCAAGGGAAATTCACGGCGCCTTTTGTCGGTGAGCATGGTTGGTTCTGGCGCAATCGGGATAAGCAGGATGTGACGGTCACCCTTCGTATTCGTGGCGATTACGACAAGATAACAAAGACGTTCTAGCCGCAGTGCGCCGGCGGTTCACCGCCGGCGTCTTCGCTCCCGAAAGTTGGATTTGGGTCAAAAATGAGCTTCCGCACTGCACAAGCGACGTCCGATCGTGGTCGAACTGACATCACCACGCTGGCACACATCATGACGGAGACGTCCGCTCCCTCCACATCTCAGCCTTCAGCAACCGAGAGAGCCGGCCAAGGCTAAACGGCAGCCCGGCCCAGCACCCGCCAAACGCCGGTTGAGCACTGCACAGCCGCCCGACCCTCCGCTGTCCGTTCCCCACACGACGCCGTCACCAGCCAGTGCTTGACCGCACGTGATGAGCCATCTTGAATCGCCGGAGGTTGCGGCCGTCGTCGCGTATCTGATGGGTTTGGGGAACATTGAGATGTCTGGCTCTGAGTCACCACGCACACGCGCGCGCAGGTTCTGCGAGCGTTTCGATCTGCGCATTCCGATCCTGATGGCCCCAATGGCTGGCGCGTGTCCGCCGTCGCTCGCGATTGCCGTTGCAAATGCGGGCGGCTTGGGTGGGTGCGGCGCGCTTCTGATGACGCCTGAGGCCATCCGCGCATGGGCTGCGGATGTACGGTCAGAGACGAACGGCGGGTTCCAGATCAATCTCTGGATCCCAGACCCACCGCCGGCACGCGACGCTGACCACGAAGCGCGTGTGCGAGAGTTTTTGGGCCAGTGGGGACCGCCGGTCAGTCCGGAAGCCGGTGATGCGCCACTGATCGATTTCGCTGAGCAATGCGAGGCGATGCTCGACGTTGGACCCGCGATCGTCTCGTCAATCATGGGTGTTTATCCAACCGATATCGTCGGCCGGATGAAGGATCGCGGCATCCAGTGGTTTGCCAATGTGACGACGGTCGGCGAAGCGCAAGCGGCCGTTGCGGCCGGTGCCGACGTGATTGTGGCGCAGGGCATGGAAGCTGGGGGACATCGTGGCTCCTTCGACGGCGATCGACCTGACACGGCACTTGTCGGTCTTTTTGCGCTGCTCCCGGCGATTGTTGATGCCGTTGGCGATAACGTGCCGGTCATTGCGACAGGGGGAATCGCGGATGCACGTGGCATGGCCGCCGCCATGATTCTGGGGGCGTCGGGCGTCCAAATCGGGACTGGCCTCCTCAGGACACCGGAGGCCAAGCTCGCTCCGGCATGGGCGGACGCCATCGCCGGCGCACAACCGGAGGACACCGTGCCCACACGGGCGTTCTCGGGTCGTTTGGGGCGCAGTATCGCTACGGCATATGCGACGGCTGCGAGCGCGAAAGATGCACCGGAACCGGCCCCATATCCCGTCCAGCGCGCGCTGACGCAGGCGATGCGAAACGAAGCGTCAGCGGCGGGTGATATCGACCGCATGCAAGCATGGGCTGGCCAGGCAGCAAGACTGGCGAGCGCGGAGCCGGCCGACGTGCTTGTGACTCGCCTATGGCGCGAAGCCGAGGCCATTCTCGGCCCGGAATAGGGGTTGGCTTCCGATGAAGGGCAATCGAAGGCGCCGACCGTACAGAGCGTGTCCGCCTGATCTCGTGCCGTTCGTAGGATCCAGGTGTTGTGGTGGGGGTCTGCTATGCGCCGATTCCGAAGATCGGCAGCGGCAGCTATGCTATTGATCGCCTGGATAACTCGTGGAGCAAATCGTGTCCCTGACAGTCTTTCTCGCTGTGCTCTTGGCAGCCCTGCTGCATGCCGCTTGGAACGCCATGGTCAAAGGTGGGGCGGACAAAGAACTCAGCATGGCGGCGGTCGTTCTCGGGCATGCACCGTTCGCTGCGACTGTGCTGTTGTTTGTCCCGGCACCGGATCTCGCCAGCCTGCCGTGGTTGATTGGCGGTATTGCCTTGCACGTCGGTTATCAGCTGTTCCTTTTGAGTTCGTATCGCACCGGTGACCTCACACAGGTCTATCCTCTTGCACGCGGAAGCGCGCCTCTGATCGTCGCGGCAGTTTCCGTCTTTGCGCTTGGCGTGCCTCTCGGCCATATGGAGTTGGCCGCGATTGGCATTATCGCGATGGGCATCGTGAGCCTGGGCTTGGTCAGAGGACAGGACGGCCTTCGCAATCCAAAGGCAACGCAGCTGGCTCTCGGCACAGGCTGTTTCATTGCCGCTTATTCACTCGTCGACGGATTGGGGGCACGCATCGCGGGGACGGCGCTCGGATTTTATGGGTGGTTGGCGATCGGGAACGCAATCGTATTTGCGGCGATTATGGCCGTGCGCTCACCCGGTGTTCTTTCGCGACTTCGGCGAGATGGACTGCAGTTGGGCCTGTTGGGAGGCGGCGCCTCGTTCGGCGCCTATGCGCTTGTGATTTGGGCCTTCACTCAAGCCCCGATTGCTCTGGTGACGGCGTTGCGTGAAACATCCATCGTGTTTGCACTCTTGATCGGCGTCTTTGCACTCAATGAGAAACTCAATCTGGCAAAAGTTGCGTCGACCATGTTGACGCTGCTTGGAGTCCTCCTGTTGCGTTTCGGGCGCCAGAACTCATGAGGATCCTCGCCTTCTCGGACCTTCACCGCGATGCGGCCGCCGCGCGGGCCATCGTCGACGCAAGCCGCGATGCTGATGTTGTCGTCGGTGCGGGCGATTTTGCGACGCAAGGGGTTGGCGCGTCGGACACGTTCTCAATTCTACGCGCAATCTCGAAGCCGGTCGTGCTGGTTCACGGAAATCATGACGACCCGGACGAGCTTGCCGCGTTCGCCGAAGCGCGCACGAACAGGCACTATCTGAACGGCTCTGCGATCACAATCGGAGAGGTTGCCTTTTTCGGACTGGGTGGTGAGGTCCCCGAGCGTAATCAAGCGGCTTGGAATGCTGGTCTCAGTGAAGCCAAGGCCGGGCAACTCCTGGCGGCGTGCCCACATGACGTGGTCTTGGTGTGCCATACGCCGCCCCTCGGGCATTGCGACACCCAGCGCGATGGAACTCACGAGGGCAGCGCAGCAATCCTGGCGTGTGTCGAGAGGACCCGGCCAAGCCACGTCCTTTGCGGTCACATACACAACAGTTGGGGCGCGCGCTCAAAGGTCCATTCAACCCTGGTTCACAACGTCGGCCCGGCGGCCGCCTGGCATATCATCGGAGGTCGAGCGTCACGTCTTTCAGATTGAGCTGGAATAGACTGAGCTAGAACCATCCCGCCCATAGCGGACGTGATCTACAGCTGTGTCTCGAAATGCCGGGCGAACCTGACCAGCCGGGCTGGGTCGGTGTTTCCGAGGATCAAGAACTCATAGCCGTCCCTGATCCATGACGCGGCGTTGAGCCCTGCAAATTTATCGGCCCGGACCTCTTTGGCATCAGAACTCGGCGCTCCCATGATGCACAACGCGACGGGCACGCCATCCGCCGTCAGAAACGCCAGTTGGATAAGCGGACGCCCACGATATCCAAGAATCTGCGCACGCTTGTACTCGAGGTTGTTCGCGCCGGTCAGTCCCTCTAGCGCGATGGGGCGCCCCAGCGCCGCGGAAACCCGACGCAACTCATCCGATCTTTTCGAGTCAATTGCGTTCACGTGCGCCAAGGTCTGCGTGACGTAGAGCTTATGATAAATCGCGGCAGCGCTTTGCCAGTTGTCATGCTGGGCGGATGACATCTGCCAGCCGATCAGGCTGCCAACGACAAGAAACCCGATGGCGCACGCAGCCAGTCTCAATGCTGCAGGTCCGCCGGGGCCGCGCGCATCATCTGCGACGTCCGTTAGTGCCTGCGGCGGTGCCGGGGCGTTGCGCAGCAGTTTATCGAACGCGGCTTTCACGGTGTCCGCATCAAGCCCAAGGCGTTGAAGTCTCTGCTCCAGGTTGGCGTCTCTTGTGCGCGCATCGTCAATCCGGCGGCGCAATTCGCTATCGGCTTCGCCATCAAGATAGGCGGTGAGTTGCTCGTCGCTGAACTCCAAGGGCTCATTCATGCCTTCTTGCTCGCCTCAGAATCTTCGGACCTCACCAGCGCCTTTCGTGCGGCCGCCAGACGGCTCATGACAGTCCCGATCGGAATCTCGATAATGTCCGCAGCTTCCTTGTACGAATACCCTTCGACATAGACCAATAGGACAACGGACCGCTGGGCTTCCGGCAAACGCATCACCTGACGTAACACCTCACGGGCTGAAATATTCATTTCAACGTCTGCGCGATCATCGATGAGATCAAGCTCATCGACGGGGGCCATGCCTCCGCCCTGTCGGATCCGAGCCGCTCGAAGTTCGTTCAGCCAGATCCTCTGCGCAATTCTGAACAGCCATCGGTCGATCCGCGTACCCGGTTCGAACTGCTCCCATCGTTCCAGAGCGCGCAGGCACGCCGCCTGGGCCAGATCATCGGCATCCGCGCGATTGGCCGTCAACGTAAGACAGTAGCGCCAAAGCCGCGGGAAGACCTGGGCGAGGTCCCGGCGGAAACGGGCCTCCGAATTTTTTCGACTGAACATGCGAATAAATCCGCGCCGCCGTGTGTTTCCAACCGGGATGTTCCCAGAAACACGAGCCCAACGCTCGCGAATGTCAAGCCTAGATAAGGAAACGCACATGCGAACGCTGCTGATCGCCCTCACCTTGCTGCTTCTGCCGACGATCGCGCAGGCCGGCGAATCCAAAGCGCCGGCGAATGCCAAAGTCTATTTCATCAACTTGAAGGACGGCGACACCGTCTCCAGCCCGTTCAAGGTTCAGTTTGGTCTCAGCGGCATGGGGATTGCCCCCGCGGGAACCGAGGCAGAGAACACCGGCCATCACCACATTCTGATTAACCGACCACCGTTGGGCAAAGGTCCTGACGGCGCCGAAGAGCTCACCAATCCGCTGCCGGCCGACGACAATCACAAGCACTTTGGCATGGGACAGACCGAAGCAACGCTGACCTTGGCACCCGGCAAGCATACCCTGCAGCTGGTCCTCGGCGACTGGTCGCACGTGCCCCACGACAAACCTGTCGTCTCAGAGGTCATTACCATAACGGTGAAATGACCTGACGAAACAGATCGCACGCGACGCGAACCGGCGGGCTCACACGCGCCGGTTCCTGTATTGTCGTGAACAACTGCGTTGCCCCGTCTGCAAACAACATCAGCGCGCACGTGGACCGGCATCCGTCTTGTGCCGTGATCGCACGTCACCATCTTCGTGCTGCCGTCAGCATGCGCACATTCTCCGGCGTTGCCATGATAACGCGACAGGGCGTGATGGCGGCGGCGGCGGCGGTGAGGATGGGTACAGGCTGGAGCGGTTTGCGCCGCGTGAACCGCACGTCAAGAGCCGGACGCCGAAACGAGATGAGCGGCCAGACTGTGGCGGCCCAACTTTTGCTCGCAGGCCAGACCGATTTCGCAATTCACCGAATTCGCAATTCAGTGGCGTGGCGTGTTTGCCGCGATGTCGGGACGGAGGCTGCGGAGCCATCGGGTGCACCAGTCTCCATCTCTCAGGGAGACCCATTCGCCCTGAATATGGCAGGACAGATGGAAGGCCTTTCGGCCAAGCTCCAACCGGCCCTCAAGTCGCACCTCTGTTCCGCCGCTGCCGATGCCAGCTTCAGTCACGACGTATAGCATCCGGCCGTGCGCGCCGAGTGACGCAACGCTTGGCTTCGCCGGAGTCGGTTTGGGCGGTAGAGAGATTCGGATCAGGCTTGGGCTGCGTGTGCGGGGACGAAATACGATCTCAACTCTCTTGCCTCCGATTCCTTGGCCTCCGATTCCTTGACCTACGGCTCCCTGGCCGGCCACGCCCTGGCCAACAACCGTGGACTTCAACTCCGAGCCGTTCGGCAAGTCGATCCAATAGGTCACGCCATCCAGTTCGAACTGACGGGGCTTTGCGGGCGCCTCGGCAGACGTGGTCAAACCATCCGGCCCGCATGCCTGTAACGGAATGGCCAGCGCACCACACGCCAACAGCGCGCCAGCCAACACCATAGTTCGCGCCCCCAATCGTCGAAGCCGAACGTGGGTTCCTGCAACGCGTTCACGCAATCCATGTGATCCAATCGTGTCTGCAGAATGAGGACTTACCGTAAGGTCGTCGTTCCAGCAGCCGTCCGCGTTCCCCGGTCTCTCGTCCCGTTACACTTCGCCATGTGATGCAGAGTTTGAATGATTCATGAGGTGAGATTGGGAGCCGGCCCACAGGCAAGGCATGGAACGCGGGCTGATGTGGCGCCTGACGTGCTCGAAGTACGGGCGTCTGTGCCGGAGCACCTACGAGGGGAGTCTGCATTGTCGCAGGTGCATGCGGTGAGGGTATGGCGGTTCCACACCTTCAAGCTGATGACCAGACCCTCACCTCTGGCAGTTGGAAACTCATGGCGCTCATCAGGCGTATAGAGAGTAACGAGCAACCATGCTTGTGACCCTTTCGACATATGTAAGTCAACCTTGCCTGACAGTGTCTCTAACCGAGGTGCGTTCCAATAGTTCTCCCTTGCCTGGAGTCTAGCCGTGCGATCCCAATTCAGCCTCCGAAGACACATCGTGTTTCCCGCACTCGCGGCATCGATATTTCTTATTGCCACAACGCTCGGGAAGCGAAGCTCAATCGCGCAAAACCAAGACTTTGGCCGCTTCGAAGGTGAGCTTGCCATTGTTCAAATCGAAAACCGTTCGGAATGGAAGCTGTTACGCGACCTTACGTTCATCGGCCCCAATGGCGTAGTATGGACCGCGCCACGAGGTACCATCGTCAATGGGGCGTCCATTCCCCGTGCTATCTGGCCGATTGGCGCGTACCCATGGGACGGAGTGCTGGGTAAGCCATCGGTGATCCATGACCATTTCTGGGTGACGAAAAGCCGTCACTCGAAAGACGTGCATCGTGCGTTTTATGACGGCCTGCTCGCAAACAAGGCGTCGAAGTTTCGGGCAATTCTCGCCTACGCCGGCGTTTTGCTTTTCGGTGGCAGATGGACCGCTACACGCGAAGCGTTTGTTGCGTGCACCGAGACCGTGGCTCGCAAGCGGCAGGTGACAGTCGAAGAAATCGCGCAGATGTGTGCCAACCCACGTCCAGGCAAAGCACAGATTGTTTGGACACCAAAGCCGCACGACCGAGATTGGAAAAAACTGAAGCGTGCTGTCGAGGCAGGGCGCCAACCGAAAGAACTCGAACGGTTAGCTGATCAACTCCTGCTTCAGAGCGATCCACGCGCAGACTTGGCAAAGGAGTTTGGCCTTGTATCGGAATGAGAACCTAGCAGCCTTGCTCTGTTGTGCGGTCATGTTCTTTCCGTCAGCGCCCACGTCAGCCGACGTCCTCGGCCCAGGCCGCGCAAAACTCAAGCGGGATTACATTGCCAGTCTAACGGCACAGACTGGCGGCCAGTTGGTGCTGCTGCCGTTAAGAGATGGCAGGAAGATTTCGCTCACAATGCAGTATGTGTTTGATGGTGAAGGCATTCGTATCAAGAGACAGAGAGACGACAGCGTCTGCGTGACATTCGACCGATTGAAAGTCGCTGTCGCCGGACTCTCCCAGGATGCCATGCTGAATTGCGCTCAACTAAACGCGTGCCAACAGGTCGAGAAGTACGTTGCATCACTGCACGCGGTTGACAGACCGGAGAAGCTTGAGCTGTTCGAAGAGTTTGCATATCGCGAGCGAATACCAGGGTATCGCCGAATCGTTCAACGGATGAAGTCATGGACGTCAACTTCGATGTATGCCCGTCAATGGGTTGCTATGTATCAGAGCTACATCCTGACGTTCCAAATACATGAAATTGCACACGCAGCGTTGGCTCACCGGCCAACCCCCCGCCCCGGCCGACTGCTGCAAAACGAAGCCGAAGCTGATGGATTTTCCCGATATGTTTCGAATCTCGTCGGACAGAGTACGAGCCCCAGCATCTCGGTTCTTCTGAACAAGCTGAGAGAGAAAAAGGTGGATCTCGGGGTACCGGGTGCATGTCGCATTGAGGCGTTAGCGACTCGTTTGCCAGAGTGGCGCTCGAAGTACTTTCCTGAAGACCGCAGATTAGCACGCATTATCCGAGCGCCAGCACGTGCTGCAACCGCTCTCGACCGTCCGTTCGAGTTTGGCTTGCCTAAGCCAGAGGCCAGATACTGCCGGGATTATTCGGCGGCGTTTCGTAGCGGCATGCTCAAAGCTGCGGAGTTGGTAAACCTGCAGACAGGACTGCAAGTTGACAACGCCTGGAGTCGCAAATGCCGCTGACACATCGACAGCTGCCTTTGCGTGAGCGCAACATCGACATAGTATTTGTTGTTGCCTGTTCCGGAGATTGGTGACCTACCTACTTCCCTGGCAGTTGGATCGAAGACCCGATGTTCGGTGTTGCGATTGTTCGACCAACACCTGGTCCCTCCCCCCCCTACTCCGCCAACAACCGCTCCACCTCGTTCACCAGTTCGCGCAAGTGGAACGGTTTTGAGAGCACGCGGGCGTCGCCGGGGCCGTGGCCTTCCTTGTTGAGCGCGACGCCGGCGAAGCCGGTGATGAACATGATTTTCAGGTCCGGGTCGAGGTCGCTGGCGCGGCGAGCCAGTTCGATGCCGTCCATTTCCGGCATCACAATATCGGTCAGCAGAAGATCGAACGGTTCGGTCTGCAGGCGCTCGTAGGCTTCGCGACCGTCCGGCATCGCGACCACGTCATGGCCGGCGCGGATCAGCGCGCGCTCCAGAAATCCGCGCATCGACTCGTCATCTTCGGCAAGAAGGATCCGCGCCATCAAGCCAACTGATGGATCAATACTCATGTCCCCGACTCTCCTCGCGCATACAGGGCGGTGCCAACAGGCCCGCATTCAGTCGCAAACCGCCGTGCGTTACGGTGTCGCTGCGTCTGGATCACTGGTCAGCCCCCCAACTTTAACGGCTTGGTCATCAAACGCGAGCGGCGCAAATACGTTGCAGCTTGTGACCCTGCCGGGGGATGGTAAATCTCTGGTGAAGACGCGCGCCATTTTAACTCATTCCGGTGACACCAAAGTGTTCGCGGCCAGACGGAACAAGACGAAACGCGCGCTTGCGCAGCCGCATCACTTTTGGTCTGTTGGCGCAGGATTCTGCGTCGACGCCGTTCGGCGGTCGTCTTGGTTCAGGTCTTGGGGGTTCAGGTCTTGGAGATCCAAGTCTTGGGTATCCGGGGCTTGGTCCCGAATTGCCAAGGCGTTCCGTGCCTGGACATTCAGCAATTGGGCGCTCCGGACCAGAGGTGCCTGGTTCTGTGCTTGAGCCAAATCCGGAACATTGCAGCGGCACGCCTGCGCGCCGCACACGTTGATAACGACAGCCGTGTATGGGGTGAGATGCCGGAACGAGAGCGCCACTCGATCGCCAGAGAGCTTGATCCGCCGTTCTCCGTGTTCCAGCCGGAGACGCTGCGCGCGCCGATCCTGTTCTGCTCGCCGCACTCGGGGCGGACGTACCCCAGTATTCTGCTGGAGCGGTCGCAACTGCAGCCGGACGCCTTGCGCAAGTCCGAAGACTGCTTCGTCGACGAGCTGTTTGCGTGCGCCACCGCGTTTGGTGCGCCGTTGATCGCTGCGCACTTTCCACGCGCCTACCTCGATGTGAACCGCGAGCCGTACGAACTCGACCCCGACTTGTTTGACGAGCCTCTGCCCGACTATGCAAACTCTCGTACCATGCGGGTGATCGGCGGTCTTGGAACGATTGCGCGCGTGGTTTCCGAGAGCGAGCCGATCTATGGACGCCCGCTGCCGCTTGCCGCCGCGCTGGAGCGGATCGAGAAGCTCTACCGGCCGTTTCATGCGGCAATTGGCGAGCTCTTGGATGAACTGGTCGACGCGTTCGGCTATGCGTTTCTGGTCGATTGCCACTCGATGCCGTCCGGTGCGGTGCAAAAACCGGCGGCCGCGCGACCGGATTTCGTGATCGGGGATCGGTTCGGCTCGTCATGTGATCCGCGGCTGACCAAGATCTTTCGCCATCACCTCAACCGGATGGGCTATCGCGTGCAGCTCAACCGGCCCTATGCCGGCGGGTTCATTACCGAGCACTATGGGCGCCCATTCGCGTCGCGTCATGCGATTCAGCTCGAAATCAACCGCGGGCTCTATTTGCATGAGCGGACGTTCGAAAAGTCCGAGACGTATCCGCAACTCGCCCAGAACCTGCAGAGGTTTGTGGCCGAGCTGATGACAACCGTGCCAGCCGTGCTGACGCAGCAAATCGCGGCGGAGTAGACGGGGCATGTGGGGCGCGGCAGTCGCGGTCGCGGGAGCAGCATAGCGAGAACTCGGTCGGGGGCCTCGGCACGCGGGGGGATGCGGCTTGTTGATGTGCCGCCGTCGATCTTGAAGGTGGTTGAGATCTCAGATGCGCCGCCAATCCGGCATCACGCGATACGCAAGCCGCAGCGTCACCATCTCCCATCCAGCCATAAGCTCACAACCCAGAGGTCGAAGCCCAAAGACTAAAGGTCAAAAAAAAAGGGCCGTCATTCGACGACCCAAGTCTAGGGAGGAAACGCCCAAGGAGGGCATGCGAATGGCGAGAGACCTCAGCCATGTCGCACTGCAACAAGTAAGGGTGCGGCGCAACAATCTCAAGTGCAGATTTTGCAGAGCAGACTTCGCGTCACAGCAATGCTGGACCGATCTTAAGGATAATCTGGTGGACGACAGACGGCTGAACACTGCTCAAGGCGTCACAGCTCGGCATTTTCGCCCGGTTCCTCGGACTGTCATCGCCAAAAAAAGGAGCCGCTCCAATGGGAACGGCCCTAAGTCTAGGGAGGAAACGCCCAGATGCTGGGCAGCGCGGAAACCGCGCCATCTTGACTTTGTGCGAGTCGCCACATTTTTCAAAGACGACATGTGTCTAAGGCAACAAGTCGCAGGGTGATTGCGATATTTTTTCCCCAACCTTTGTCGATCTCAACTCGCGGAGTGCTTTGTCTTGGCTCTTGACCCGTCCCAAGCGGCAGATCTCACGGCCGTTTTACATCAGCTGGCTGATCGTTCTGGGCCGGCGATACTACCTTTTTTTCGCACGGCTCTGACCATCGAGGACAAGGCGGCGAACGTCGGCGCTGGTTTTGATCCAGTTACGGATGCCGATCGGGCGGCCGAGCGCGAAATCGTCAGTCATTTGAACGCACATCGCAGTGACGACGCGATACTTGGTGAGGAATTCGGCCGGCAAGGCGGTCCGGGGCCGCTTGAGTGGGTGATCGACCCGATCGACGGAACACGGGCCTTCGTGTTCGGCACACCAACATGGGGTACACTGATCGGTCTGCGGGCAAACGGCAAGGCGTTGCTCGGTGCGATGGACCAGCCGTTTACGCGAGAGCGGTTCTGGGGCGGACCGGATGGCAGTTTCGCACGCCGCCCGGATGGCCGAGAGTTTCGCCTGTCGACTGCCAAGTCGCGAACCCAGCTCAGCGATGCATTCCTGTCGACCACCTCGCTGGATCTCTTCGACGGCGTACACCGATTGGCCGCGTTCCAAGCGGTGCAGTCGTCCGTCCGGACGACACGCTATGGCCTCGACTGTTATGCCTACTGCCTGCTGGCGGGCGGAACAATTGATGTCGTTGTCGAATCCGGGCTCAAGTCCTACGACATTGTCGCATTGATCCCGATTATTGAGGGCGCCGGCGGCTGCATATCGACCTGGACCGGCGGCTCAGCTGTCGATGGCGGCGACATTGTTGCGACCGCCAACAAGGAACTGCACGACGCCGTGCTGACGAAAATTGCCCAGCACTGTTAGATTGTTTCAGATTGAAAGTTTGGTACGCCAAGTCAGATCACGTCTTTGATGGCGCTGTTTGCACGCGAGTCTTTAATGGCGCTGTTTGCACGCTCGCAGGCTCGCGGCTCGAGCGCGGGCTTATCCTGCAAGCACTACTCCAGGCCGCGAACGCGGCCCGGCGCGTTGCGCCGCCCCCCGCGGAGGGCCCGGCCGCAGGCCGGAATAGCCCGTGAGCGATAAACAACCAACATGCGTAGCCGTCGAGCATTGCTTCAGGCCCCAGGCGCATCAGGCTCAGATCGTGACATGCCCCTGGATGGCGCAGTGGCGGCCAGACTGCCGCCTCACGCCACCATCGCTTCGATATCGAGATAGGCGTCAAAAGCGGCCCAGAACCGGCTTCTGATGCTGTCGCGCTCCTGGAGAACTTCGTGACGCGCACTCGGTAGTGTGATCAAGACGCCGGACTTCAATCGATCGGCATATCGTTCGCTAATCGCGGGATCGATGATGCGATCATCCGTGGCGGAAACAACCAACGTCGGCACGCGGGCCCGTCGCACGAATTCGGGTCGTGCCAAACGCCGCATCGATCGCAATGCCGATCCGAGCCACCCGACAGTCGGACCGCCGAGCGTAAGGTCCGGCGCGGTCTCGGCAACCAGAGCATTGCGTTCGAACCGTTCCTTGTCGCTTGTTAACGGGTTGCCCTCAAACACCGTAACCTGCCCGGAGTTGTCGTCGTGTCCGAACGCATACGAGTCGGCGAACCCGAACTGCACCGCGACGTCGGCGTAGGATGACACAAGCGACGTGGGATATCGTAACATCTCGCGGTTGATCGCGAGCATCGGCGCCAGCACAACGAGAAACTCGAACCAAGGCTCCGGATCGATTGTCTGACGCAGCAGGATGTGGCCACCCATCGAATGGCCGAGCGCAATGTAGGGCGGTGGACAGCTTGGCAGCACGACGTCTCGTGCAAACTGCGCAACGTCTTTGTCGTAGTCCGCAAATTCTCTGACGTGCCCCTTACGAGGATTGTCCAACAGGCGCTGCGATCCGCCCTGGCCGCGCCAGTCCAGAACCGCGACGGCAAACCCGCGACGTCTGAGATCGCCGACAGTCTCGAAGTACTTTTCTATGAACTCGTTGCGACCCGGAAATACGCACACGGTTCCGCGCTCCGGCTGCCGCGATGCCTCCCAGCGCGCATAGCGCAGCCGGACCCCGTCTTCGGTCTTGATTTCGCCGACGTGTGCGCCGGTCGGAACGGGATTTCGTCCGATCACGACAAGGTCCATGCTGCGCCCTCCTGGCCTACCGCTCTGACAAGCGATATCTCTAATGCGCAGAGGCGTCGACTGCATTGAACGTTACCACATCGGAATGTGAGCTTATGAGCGGCAACACCACGCCCCGATGTGGCCCGCACCTGACGACGTGGCCGATCGCCGAAAGGCCGCCACAAACCCGTGCGCGTCGAGGCGGCACGACCAGGCTGCGCGATCCGAAAACCCAGGGCCCGAAGAGCGGAGACGATGCGTTCGTCGCAACAGTCACGCACCCTATCCCAGCGACCCGATGGACAAGGTCGTGGGTGGGCTTGCCCGCGCCGTCAAGTGAACCCAATGTCGTGACGCGTGAATGCCGAACTCGGAGAAGCCCGAGCTCGGCAGGTGGGCGTGCAGGATAGTCCAGGTTAGCCTGGAACGCTTCAGTACAGATCGTGCTTGTAGCGATAATGCCGCCGCTTGGCGTGGCGCTTGCGCTTCGGATAGCTGTCGAGTCGCAGTGTATCGACGATCCGCCCGCTGCAACGGTTCAGGAACACCAGATAGCGTTCCCCATCATAATTCGTCGCGCGAAATCGGACAATGTTGCGCTTGAACACAACGTGATTGAATTCGTGCCAGCCTGCAGACACGAGACGCCGACGGATGACACGGCGCGACACGCAGTCGTCATGGCGATCGACGTGTGACCGTCCGTTGTGATCGTCGTCATCTCCGTTGTGGTCG
>JBCDAH010000031.1:0-36659 GCA_039186015.1 Pseudomonadota bacterium | reverse complement strand
GTCGCGGCGGTGCCGGCTCGCCATTGCCCGAGCAGTTGATCCGCATTGCATCCGTTTACTGTCTTGAGCGGGAACTTCTCGCGCACGGTATCGATCCCGACTGTCTTCAGCGCGAGGACCTGGATTGGTCGGACCTTGGTGACGTGCTCGACACCTGGCTTCAAAACGCGGCCGCCGGTGTTGCCCAGGCGGTTGCAGCCGCGTCTGCGGTTATCGACTTTGACGCGGCTGTCATCGATGGCTCGTTTCCACCGCAAGTCCGCAGCCGGTTTGTGCAACACGTGCAGACGGAGTTCGACAGGATTGATCGTCAGGGCTTGTCGCCAATTGAGATTCAGGGCGGTGTCATCGGTCGTCGGGCGCGCGCCGTTGGTGCCGCGTGCCTTCCGCTGCTCGAAGCGTTTGCCGTGGATGAGGCCGCGCTGCCGGACCGAACGACCGCAGACACGGATCGCGTGGCCGAGAGCAAGCCGTTGAAGGAAAAGACGCGGGCGATGTAATCGGCCTTCGTCGCCGCAGATGCAGCCCAAATAGCACGCGTAATCCATCATGGCTTTGACGGGCTCGCTCGCATGCGCGATCTTGCTGAACGCAAAGGTGGTGAACCCGGCCTTCGTGTCGCGAAAAAATCCAAAGCCGGCAACATTGATCGTGGTCACAGACATCAATGTGAGCCATGACATCTCGTAGCCCGAAGTCGATTGGATGGACACGCTCTCGTTCTGCTCCCAAGCGAGACGTGCCAAAACCATCTTCAATTCACGGGAGGCAAGTGTTCTAAGCCGGATGCACACCCACGATCACAGCCGAAGGAGCTCAGCGCGAGATGACGACGCTCTCAAACCTATCTGCTGCATTACAATCGGGCAGCACATCCAGTCGGGAGCTTGTGGAACAGGCACTGGCGCGGATCAATGCTCCCGAAACAGAGGGCAAACGTGCGTTCGTGCATGTTGACGACGCTGGTGCCCGCGCTCAAGCCGACCAAGCGGATCGTGACCGTAAGGATGGCAACACCGCATCGCCGTTCGCCGGGATACCGATCTCCATCAAAGACCTGTTTGACATTAAAGATCAGGTTACGACTGCTGGCTCCAAGGTTCTCATCGGCCATCCGCCTGCCACTCAGGATGCCGTTGCCATCGCACGCCTTCGAGACGCGGGGTTCGTGTTTATCGGGCGTACCAATATGACCGAATTCGCCTACTCCGGCGTTGGCCTCAATCCCCACTATCCGACGCCGCACAACCCGTTTGAGCGCGGCATTTCCTGTGGACGCATTCCCGGCGGATCCTCGTCCGGCGCCGCCGTTGCTGTCGCAGATGACATGGTGCCGGCGAGCATTGGAACGGATACCGGGGGCTCGTGTCGCATTCCGGCGGCGTTCTGTGGGATCGTTGGCTACAAACCGACCGCGCGACGTGTCGACCTAACCGGTGCCTATCCGCTGTCGGGGTCGCTGGATTCGATTGGACCGCTTGCGAACACTGTCGATTGTTGTGCGCAACTCGAC
Organism: Pseudomonadota bacterium; assembly: GCA_039186015.1. Classification (GTDB taxonomy): domain Bacteria; phylum Pseudomonadota; class Alphaproteobacteria; order Rhizobiales; family Hyphomicrobiaceae; genus JBCBWG01. The sequence goes on along the minus strand of JBCDAH010000031.1, from coordinate 35,146 downwards.
GCAATCATGGCTGGCAGTTGGCCACGGCAAACATCAACACGAGACCTATCCAATGTCCGCCTCGGTGTCTTGAAGAATTACGTTCTTGAGGACCTGGATGCGATCGTTGCGCGTGCCTTCGAGGCAGCGTTGGCGCGGCTTGCTGCATGCGGGATTGATCTCGTAGACATCGAACTGCACGAGCTCGAACAATTGCCATCACTCAATGCGCGTGGCGGTATCGTTGCTGCGGAATCGTTCCGCATCCATGAGAAGCTATTGTCAGCCCAAGGGGACGCCTACGACCCACGCGTTCGCGTTCGGATTCTCAAGGCGCGCGAACAAGGCGACGATGAACACGCCACGCTCATGGCCGCGCGTTCGCGGATGATACAGGCGGCAGACGCGACCACCGCGGGCTTGGATGCCGTTGTCATGCCGACGGTTCCAATCATACCGCCACGCTTTTCGGAACTCGAAGATGACGCTGACTACGGCCGTATCAATCTGTTGACGCTCCGCAATCCGTCAGTTGCAAACATCCTCGACCGATGTGCGATTTCCCTGCCGATATCAGCGCGCGGAGAACCGCCGGTCGGACTGACCCTGATGGGCGAAACACTGGCTGACGACGCACTGTTTGCGCTCGCAACCAGCCTTGAAACTGCCGTCAAACCCGCCGGCTGACATCTTCACGACAAGCGCACTTGGAGAACGCGATTCTCTGACCTTGTTCACCTGACGCGGGACCGCTTTGCCGCTTCGCGCCCACTCTTGCTGTCGTCTTGGCCGGCTGCCCATGAAATCGTGCCGATGGTCGGTCAGCCAGGAAGGCCAAGGAACGGTTATGGGATGGTTCCAGCCAAACTTAACCAGCTCTAATCCCGCGCCGCGCTTTTGAATGCAGCGGACAGCGCAGTCAGTGCAGATCTCGGACGGGCTTCATGCACCCGAGTGTGGAGTATGATCGGTAGGCGGGGCAGTTTCGGAAGCTGCAAGCGTGATCCGACGTCTTGTGCGCCGAACGGCACCATGCGTGGTGCAAGTGCGGCGATGCCGATGCCGGCTATAACCGCTGAAGCGACTGCTGGCACACCGCCACCGACAAAAACTTCGGTCCACGCGACATCCGCATCGTCGAGAAGATCGGCAGCAAGCGCGCGGACACCGCAAGGCTCTGCCATGGTCGCAACCGGTAGGGGATCGCCGACGCGTTGCTGCCAATTCGGCGCTGCAAACCAACAGAACTGCTCTTCCGCAATCAACTCGCCGTCGTTGCGCCCAACATTCAATCGGACGATTGCCGCGTCGAGCTCCCGGCGGTCGAACCGTTGCAGCAGATCGCCCGACGAGGCGATGTGTATCTCGATCAACAGCTGCGGATCTTGATCATTCATGCGAGCGATCAGAGTCGGCAGATCCGGCCCCGCAACGTGATCACTGATGCCGATGACGAGCCGTTGTCTGGCATTCGTTAGGCCGGAAAGCGCGCGTTCATGGGACTTCAGCAGATCACGGGCGCGGTCGAGAAACATCGCGCCCTCTGCTGTGAGTTGCACGGAGCGTGGCGTTCGTTCGACCAGTTTGCTGCCAAGCCTGGCCTCGAGGCGCTTCAGCTTGAGGCTGATTGCCGCTTGCGTCGTTCGCATGGCTTCACCGGCACGCGTGAAGCTCCCAAGGTCGGCAATGCAAACGAACGCGTGAACCGCATCCAAGTCGAGAGGACGATCATCCATTTCAATCTCTTATCTTTGAAATAACTGTACATATCCATTCATTATGGTCAAGTCTCCAGCAATACCCGGCGGAAGCCGTCAGGAGACAACCATGCCACTCGTCTACATCTCAATGCGCACCGGCAAGTCCGATGACTACAAGAGGGCCATCTTCGATGGTGTCTATCTGGCAATGCGTGAGACGTTCGACGTGCCCGAAGACGACCAGTTCATGACGATCTCGGAGCATGATGCCGCGAGCTTTCGCTACGGTGCGACCTACTATGATATTCCCCGCAGCGATGACGTGGTGTTCATCCAGATCAGCGCGAGGAATTCGCGAACGGCCGAACAGAAGAAAGCGTTGTTCCGGCGCATCGTTGAGAGGCTTGGCGACGATCCGGGCATGCGATCCGAGGACGTGCTCGTGAACATTGTCGAAGGCGTGAAAGAGAACTGGTCTCTCGGTCATGGCCTCGCGCAGTACGCTTAATGCGTGTCGGTTTGGTTTGTTTTCGCTCACGGGGGGTGTTTATCGCTCACGGGCTGTTCCGGCCTTGCGGCCGGGCCCTCCGCGGGGGCGGCGCAACGCGCCGGGCCGCGGTCGCGGCCTTGGGTGCCAGACGGCTGGTCCCCGCTTGTTGTTTATCGCTCATAGGCTGTTCCAGCTTGAGGTCGTCTTCGCAGGATAGCCCGCGCTCAAGTAGCGAGCGCTTGTCGCGAGCGGTAGCGCAAACAAAGACTCGCTCGAGCCGCGAGCTTGCAAACAGCGCAATTAAAGACTCTTCGCTCACGGGCTGTTCCGGCCTTCGGCCGGGCCCTCCGCGGGGGCGGCGCAACGCGCCGGGCCGCGTTCGCGGCCTTGGGTGCCAGACGGCTGGTCCCCGCTTGTTGTTTATTGCTCACGGCTGTTCCAGCCTGGGATCGTCCTCGCAGGATGGCCAGCGCTCGAGCCGCGAGCCTGCGAGCGTGCGAACAGCGCCACATAAAGACTCGCGACAAGGTCTGCGGAGCCAGCTTCAGTGCTTCCCCATGAGCTCACGATTCATCAGACGGGACCTCGTCGTCCATGATGATGCGGGACAGTTCGTCCGCCGCATCACGCAACCTCTCGAGGTGGCCATGGGCCGCTTCCAACGACATGCGCGGCGTTGGCGCATGTAGGGCCAGGCAACAAACCAGTCGACCGAAGGCGTCCCGCACAGGCACCGCCAGTGCGACCATGCCTTCGACGAATTCTTCGTTGTCCTGGGCATAGCCAACGGCCCGAATTCGATCGATCTCGGCTGCAAGTAACTTGGGATCGGTGATCGTGCGGGGTGTCTTGGTCTCAAAGCCACCGGCATTGAGAATGCGCTGCAGGCGGGGTTTGGATAGTGAGCTGAGGTACAGCTTGCCGCTGGCCGTGCAATGGAGCGGCACCATGGTTCCAACCGGTAGCTGAATTCGTAGCGGCCAGTCCGTCTCGACACGATCCAGGTAGATCATGGCGTGACGATCAGGAATCACGAGATTGCAGGTTTCGCCGATGTCGGCAGCCAGTGCATTCATCACGGCCAGGCGTGCGGCCCGTACACGCGTTGATGAGATCACACCAAATGCCATCGCACGCAGTCTTGGACCAGGCGAATACGATCGGCCATCGAGTTCGCGTTGGAGAAATCCCTCTTCCTCCAACTGCGCAAACAGCCGATGAATAGTCTGTTTGGGAAGACCGATTGCCTGGTTGATTTCCGTTGGCAAAGCCGGCACGCCGACGCGCGCAATTTCCTCAAGAATAAGCAGCTGGCGGATGCTTCGTCCGACAGCTGCCTGCATCTGTTGTTCGATTGTCTCTGTCGACATCATCACCTATTCGGCAGAAGCGCCGTTGATAGTTCCGGAACCAAGGCCACAATCAACCAGACCGTAAGCAGAGACAGCAAATACGGAATCGTGTATCGCAGCAGCCGCATATACGGCACACCCGTGACCCCACTTGCAACGTATAGGTTTAGTCCGTAGGGCGGCGTGATGAAACCGATCGACGCACCTACCAGGAATATCACAGCGAAATGGATCGGATTCACCCCAATCGAGGCTGCGATCGGCGCAAGAATCGGCGCCAGAATGATCGTAACAGGTAGGCTCTCGAGAATCATTCCGCACACGAACACGATCGCCATGGCTGTGAATAGAACGGCGTAGTAGCCGCCCATCCCCGTCACAAATGTCTCGATGGTCTCCTTGGCACCCAGCAGTGACAGGATCTGCTGCATGACGACGGAGACGGCGATCAAAGGTGCCAGGATGCCGGTAATCTGAGCCGAACGAATGACAATGCTCGGCATGTCCGTGATCTTGAAGCCCTCAACCAAGAGCATTTGACCGTAGCTTGCGTCCTGAACCGGTTTGTCGGCGTCCAGCTTCAACAACCGGAAGAGTGGCAGACATACCAGTCCGACAATCACGCAGAAGCCGACGGTGACGGCAGCAGCTTCGGTCGGTGAGAATTTGCCGGTGTAGATTCCCCACAGCACCAAACCGATCGCGAAGAAGCCCAGCCAAGCACCAAACGCTGTCTTGATGACCCGGCTAAGTTCCAGCTTGATCAAGTGCCCCCATCCGTTCATTTGGCAGATGACCCAGCATGCGAACTGCATGCCGATGACCATCAGCGCGCCCGGCAGCAAGCCGCCGACGAACAGATCGGAAATCGGCAGATTCATCAGAAAGCCGTACACGATGAAGATGATCGACGGCGGGATGATGATGCCCACCGTGCCGCCTGACGCAGCCGTTGCAGCGGCGAACCGCTCGTCATAGCCGCCCTTTACCATTTCGGGGTGCATCATCGAGCCGATTGTCGCCGTTGTCGCGGAGTTCGATCCCGATATGGCTGCAAACAACCCGCATGCACCCAAGCATGCCATGGCCAAACCGCCGCGGACCCAGCCGAGGCAGGCGTAGGCAAATCCGGTTAATCGCTTTGCGATCCCCGACGCGTTGATCAAGTCGCCGGTGAGAATGAACAGTGGCATTGCCAGCAAAGCAAACCCATCGGTGAACACGTCAGAAAGCGCGACGCCAATGTTGTCCAGCGTCAGACCCAACACGAAGCTGCATCCAACGACCCAAAAACCGATGACCAGAAAGATGGGCACGCCGAGCATGAAGAAGACCGTAACGCCCAGCGAAATGAGTGTGACCCAGGTACCGTCCGACATTTTTCCGCTCCTACCCGCTAATTGCCAAGCGTGCCGGTCACCATCATTTCCTCGCCGGAGCGATAGCGACGGAAATCATCGATGACGTTCTCGATCACGCGTCCACTCAGAAGCATCCAGCTCAGCGGCACGCAGATGTAGAACCACCACTGCATCACGTTGTCGGTGCCAAGCAGGATCTGGAAGTTCGACGCCGAGTTTGCGGTCTGTTTCAGCGTTGTCACAATGACGATGACTGAGAACGTCAGCCACAGAACGGCATCCAGCGTCATGCACATAAGCTGGCCGAGACGCGGGAGGTTTGCCCTGACTTCCGTGAACCGCAAATGTGCGCGCAGTCGCGTATTATAAGCGCATCCGACCCAGGTCATGATGAGAAACAGGTAAGGCGGCAAGGTCGTCGACCACGGTGCCTGCACCTGAAACACGAAGCGTCTGATGACCTCGATGAATATGATTGCTGAGATGGTCAAATAGATCGAGACGAGAATGGTCTTTTCGAAATACTTATCGAGAAGCGGCACGGCGCGTAGGATCAGCATGGTGAGATACCCACCGATCAAGGCCAGTGCGGTTCCAAAAATGTAGGCAGGCGGTCCTTGAAACGCTTCCGCGAATTCGAACGCATCCGCTGACCAGAGTGCGGCGAAGATCGCACCTAGCCCACCGATGACATCTGTCATCTCCAACGCTCCTCCCATGTGTTTATTGGTTTCGGCGACCTGCGCCGAGGGATGCCCGGTCGTTTGTGCCGGGCATCCATAGTCAGCATGTTATGCTAGGCAGATCTCCACCAACGGCGCGGCTCGACGTTTTCCGGCAGCATGTCAGCCGGCACTTCGCGCGCAACCGTGTAAAGCTCCTTGTAGGTATCCATGCCACCCGACCACTTGTTGAGGCGGTCGCGCCATTGCTCCCACGGCTTCGGATTGAACTCCGGCGAGCACATCTCTTCGGCCTTCTTGATCTCTGCTGCTGGCAGGAAGGCCGGACGCACGTTGTTCTTGACAAACAGTGTGTTGGGGAGCTGCGGATCCGAAAAGCCGACAGTCTTCACAAGCGCGGCTTCGTTGGCAGCCTGCACGTGCACCTGCGCGGTGTAGGCCGACTCCATCACAGCATCTTGAAGCTGACCGCCGAGCTTGTCGAAGACCTTGGTTGACATCGATGTATGTTCGGTGCCGCAGAAGAACTTGAGATCGACGGATTGCGATACAACCGGCGACATGTTGGCGTAGGCCACGGCAGATGCCCATGTCTCGGCGCCGTCGATCAGGCCCTGCTTGAGCCCGTCCAGTGTCTCTTCCCAGGCAACAGGCACCGGGTTCAGATTGAGAAGCTGCATGGCAATGCGGCCGAGCTGCGTGCCCGTCACGCGATTCTTGGTGCCAAACAGTGTTTCGATCTTGTCGACGACGGGTTTGTCTTTCCATTTCAGGCCAAGCTGAATGCCGCGCAATTCGCAATGGCTGAACAGGAACTTCAGCCCGTGACGTTTCTCAAGCGGGTCGCGCAGAATTTCCTGGCTCTTGGGGCTGTAGAGGAAGTGATACTGCGCCGCCCGGCCTGGGAACACATAGGCGTAGTCCAGAACGTTGAGATACGGCGCGCCGCCTGCAGAGTTCTGCGTTGACGCGGCATAGATATCTGTAATGCCCTGCTGGGTCTTTTTCACACACGACAGCTGTCCGCAGATTTGGTTGTCACCAATGAATTCAATGCGGATTTCACCGTCAGTCCGCTCCTCAAGGTCCTGAGCGAAGAACAATGCGCCAGCGCGTTCGATTAGCAGGTTGCGCTGATTGAATCCTGCGGCACCAAACTTTAGCGTGTGTTTTGCTGTCTTGGAAAAGCGCTTCTTGTAGGTCGACTCAGCAGCATTGGCGAGCGACGCCAGAGACACCGTGCCCGTGAGGCCACCAGCTGCCAAAAGGGTCGACGAGAGGCCATACCTGCCGGCGACGCGGAACAGGTCGCGTCGACTGACGTTATCGAACTTGTCCGACACTTTCATTGGTTTCTCCCTAGAAAGATCTTTAATTGAGACTTGCGGGCTCATTAAGATCATAGTACGAAATCTTATTCAAGCAATAATGGGACGAAAAATCCCGATAACGAAGTGGGCGGAAGCACTCGCGCTTGCGGTCCAGTCCCTGGTGTCAGTGGTGGGCGTTATGGAAGCGATTGAAGCGGATTTTATCATCGTCGGCGCCGGCTCAGCCGGGTGTGTCTTGGCGAACCGCCTCAGTGAGCATCCAAACAACCGCGTCGTGCTGCTGGAAGCCGGAGGGCGCGACTGGAATCCGTGGATACACATTCCGGTCGGCTACTTCAAAACGATGCACAATCCGAAATACGATTGGTGCTATGAGACCCAGCCTGATCCCGGTCTGAATGGACGCAAAATCGACTGGCCGCGCGGCAAGGTGCTGGGCGGATCAAGTTCTCTGAATGGCCTGCTTTACGTGCGCGGCCAGAAGGAAGACTACGATCGTTGGCGGCAGATGGGCAACCAGGGCTGGGGCTGGGAGGACGTTCTTCCGCTGTTTAAGCGTTCCGAAGATCAGGAGCGCGGCGCAGATGACTTTCATGGTGTCGGCGGGCCGTTGTCCGTTTCCAACATGCGCTTGTCGCGGCCAATATGTGATGCCTGGGTCGCTGCCGCACAGAATGCAGGCTACCCCTTCAATCCGGACTATAATGGTGCCACGCAAGAAGGTGTCGGTTACTTCCAGCTGACGACGCGGGGTGGCCTGCGATGCAGTTCCGCCGTGGCATTCCTGCGCCCGGCGATGCGGCGCGACAACCTGCAAGTCATCACGCGGGCATTGACGCAGCGTGTCCTCATTGAGGATGGACGGGCAACAGGCGTATTGTTTGAAAAGCCGGACGGCACCCAGCAGGTGGTTCGCGCGCACAAAGAGGTCGTGGTGAGTTCCGGCACGATCGGATCGCCTCAGATCTTGATGCTCTCCGGTATCGGCGAACCGGAGCAATTGCGCGAACACGGAATTGATGTGGCCGTCGAAAGCCACGGCGTTGGCCAAAACCTGCAGGATCATCTCCAGGCACGCCTTGTTTACAAGTGTAACGAGCCGACGCTCAACGATGAGGTGCGCAGTCTTTGGAACCAGATGCGCATTGGGCTGAAGTACGCGATGTTTCGCGCCGGGCCGATGACGATGGCGGCAAGCCTCGCGACGGGCTTTCTGAAGACCCGTGAAGAACTCGCGACACCGGACATTCAGTTTCATATCCAGCCGTGGTCTGCCGATAGTCCGGGCGAGGGTGTTCATGACTTCTCGGCGTTCACGGCCTCGGTATGCCAGTTGCGGCCGGAGAGCCGTGGCGAGATCCGCCTCAGCAGTGCGGACGCACGAGACTATCCTGCAATCCATGCCAATTATCTGGCGACCGAGACCGATCGCCGAACCCTCGTCGACGGCATCAAAATCGCGATCGATATTGCGGAACAACCGCCCGTTTCCAGCAAGATCGCGGAACGATTCCGGCCCGGTCCAGATGAAACCACAGATGACGCGCTTCTTGAATGGGCCCGCAACTGGTCCGTCTCGATCTACCACCCGACAGGTACCTGCAAGATGGGGAGCGACGCGAACGCGGTCGTCGACTCCCGGTTGCGCGTTCATGGCGTAGCGGGCCTGCGGGTGGCGGACTGTTCGATCATGCCGGAGATCGTGTCTGGCAACACAAACGCCCCGGCGATCATGATAGGTGAGAAGGCGAGTGACATGCTGATCGAGGATAACCGGGCGTGACGACAAGCCCGGTTTGCCACATCGAAACCTGCATGCCGCAGTAGCCATACAACAGGAGCAAAAGGATAGCGGCCATGAAGATGACCACAGAAGAGGCCTTTGTGAAGGTCTTGCAAATGCACGGTATCGAACATGCATTTGGGATCATCGGCTCGGCGATGATGCCGATCTCGGACCTGTTTCCGGCGGCCGGGATCAAGTTTTGGGACTGCGCGCACGAAGTCAACGCCGGCATGAGTGCTGACGGCTACACACGGGCAACCGGCAAAATGTCGATGGCCATTGCCCAGAACGGGCCTGGCATCACCAACATGGTCACGCCGATTATCACCGCGTACTGGAACCACACGCCGCTGCTGTTGGTCACCCCGCAAGCGGCCAACAAGACGATCGGCCAGGGTGGTTTCCAGGAAATCAAGCAAATGGCCATGTTTGAGGACTGCGTCTGCTATCAAGAGGAAGTGCGAGATCCAACCCGCATCGCCGAAGTCCTCAATCGCGTGATCCTGAAGGCGTTTCGTGGTTCCGCTCCAGCCCAGATCAACGTGCCTCGTGATTTCTGGACGCAAGTCGTCGACATCGAGCTGCCGCAGATCGTGAAGATCGAGCATCCGCCCGGCGCTGCGGATGCCATTGCGGAGGCCGCACAGTTGTTGTCCGACGCGCAGTTCCCCGTCATCCTCAATGGCGCGGGCGTGGTGCTTTCCGGCGGCATTCCGGCGTCGGTTGCACTTGCGGAGCGGTTGTCTGCTCCCGTGTGCTGCAACTACCAGCACAACGACGCATTTCCTGGCTCACACCCGCTGGCTTGCGGTCCGCTCGGCTACAACGGATCGAAGGCTGCGATGGACATGATTTCGAAGGCCGACGTGGTGCTTGCACTCGGCACGCGGCTCAATCCGTTCTCGTCTCTGCCCGCCTACCAAACCGAGTATTGGCCGAAGGATGCAAAAATCATCCAGGTCGACATCAACGCGGACCGCATCGGGCTCACAAAACGCGTTGCCGTCGGTATTCAGGGAGACGCCAAAAGAGTTGCCGAGCAGATTTTGTCGAAGCTCTCGCCAACCGCCGGCAACGCGGGGCGAGACGAGCGTACGGCGATGATTGCGCACGCCAAGTCCTCGTGGGCCCAGCAACTGACTTCGATGGATCACGAAGACGACGATCCAGGCGTCAGTTGGAATGAACGGGCGCGCAGCCGTGAGCCCAATCGGATGAGCCCGCGTCAAGCTTGGCGTGCGATCCAGGCCGCGCTGCCGCGAGAGGCGATCATCTCGTCCGACATCGGCAACAACTGCGCCATTGGCAACGCCTATCCCTCGTTCGATGAAGGACGCAAGTACCTGGCCCCGGGCTTGTTCGGACCGTGTGGCTATGGCCTGCCGTCAATTCTGGGCGCCAAGATCGGTCAGCCAGATGTGCCGTGTGTTGGGTTTGCCGGCGACGGCGCATTCGGGATCTCAATGAATGAGATGACGGCGTGCGGGCGCAACGACTGGGAGCCGATCACAATGATCATTTTCCGCAACTACCAATGGGGTGCGGAAAAGCGCAACACGACCCTCTGGTTCGAGGACAACTTCGTCGGCACCGAACTCAATCTCGGTGTCAACTACGCCAAGGTCGCCGAGGCGTGTGGCGTCAAAGGTGTGCAAGTCGACACCATGGATGGCCTGACAGATGCTCTGGGTACTGCCATCAAGGAACAGATGGAAGACGGCATCACGACCTTCATTGAAGTCGTCCTGAATCAGGAGCTTGGCGAGCCGTTCCGTCGCGATGCGATGAAGAAACCGGTTGTCGTTGCCGGCATCAGCAAAGACGACATGCGTCCGCAGACGCCTGCGCTTTAAGCGAGTCACCAATCTTGAGAGCGGCGGATCTGTGCGCCGCCGCTCAGACAAACCAGGCCCGACCCCCGTCGCCTTGGATAGTCGCGTCATACCGGTGCACGAGATCAACATGGCAAATGATAGCTGATGATGAGATTGTCCACCCTCGTCGCTGACGCACAGAAGCGAATTCCCGACGTGATGTCTCGACTTGCGCCAGGGATACTTGTTTCAGTTCTCATTGCGATTGCCGCGCAGTTCCTTTCCGAGCACTACGGTGCACCGGCAATGTTGATGGCGCTGCTCCTTGGTATCGCCTTTCACTTTTTGGCTGAGGAAGGCCGGTGCGTATCTGGCATTGATTACACGGCGCGCCATATCGTGCGCTTCGGCGTTGCGCTGCTTGGTGCGCGGATCAGTGCGGAGCTACTGGTCGAACTCGGCCCGGGTGTCGTCGCGCTCACGGTCTTCGCGGTGGTTGCGACAATACTTTTCGGTCTCGTCGGTGCACGGCTGCTCGGTCGCGGTTGGCGGCTTGCGCTCTTGACCGGTGGGTCGGTCGCCATTTGCGGCGTCTCGGCCGCGATGGCAATTGCCGCCGCTTTGCCGAAGAACGAACACTCAGAGCGTAACTTGGTCTTCACGGTCTTGAGCGTGACCGTGCTTAGCACTGTTGCGATGATCGTCTATCCCATCATCGCCCAACTCCTCGGTTTCGGACCGCAAGCGACCGGCATCTTTCTTGGCGGCACGATCCATGATGTCGCGCAGGTCGTCGGCGCAGGGTTTTCGGTTTCCGAGCAAACGGGCGACACAGCGACGGTGGTCAAGCTCATTCGCGTGTCCATGCTGGCGCCGGTGGTTCTGGTCTTCGTCCTGCTGTTTCAATCGCATCCCGACTCGCAAACAGCCGAAGGAAAGCGCCCGCCCATCATCCCTGGCTTTGTCCTCGCGTTCTTGGCCATTGCCACGCTGAATTCGCTTGGCGCGATCCCTGCCTCAGTCGCGTCTGCGTTGACGGAATGCTCGCGCTGGGCGCTGCTCATCGCGATCGCTGCGGTCGGCATGAAAACGTCACTGCGACGGATCTTCGACGTCGGCGGCCAGGCGATCGCACTCATCTTGGCTGAGACGGTGTTCATCGCTGTGTTGATCCTCATCGGCGTGAGTCTGATCCGATGAGGCAGCTTTCCAACAGTTCGGCGGCATGGTTTCCATTTTCGGTGTTGCCCACGCCGATTGTTCTTTTCCAGTTTCAAATGGGAGGTCAATTTGAGGCCCCTGGATAACATTATTACGGCTGCAAAAAGCAGCGTGAAACGTATTGTCCTGTCGGAAGGTGAGGACCCACGCATTGTCGAGGCAAGCGTGCGCATACGCGGCGATGGCCTGGCGCATCCCATATTGGTAGGCCGAGTATCGAGGGTTGCGGAACTGCTGCGCGCCCAATCTGCCGATCCCGATCACTATGAGATTCTTGATCCCAAAGAGGCACCGGCAGCGGCCGCCTACGCTGAGGCCTATCATGATCTTCGCAAACACAAGGGTGTTGATCTTGAGGCGGCGCACGCTGCGGTTGCACACCCGCTGAACTTTGCCGCTCTGATGGTGCGTCAAGGCGATGCGGACGGCACGGTCGGAGGCGCCGTGCACACGACGGGTGACACCGTCCGCGCCGCACTTCAGATTCTCGGACGCGCGCCAAACGCAAACATCGTATCCAGCTTCTTTCTCATGATGCTCTGCGAACATCACCACACCAAGAAAGGCGGCTTCATTTTCGCCGACTGCGGCCTGATCATCGAGCCGAGCGTTGAGGAATTGGCTGAAATTGCAACGGCCTCTGCACAGTCGTTCGCGGAGCTCATCGGAGACGAACCGCGCGTCGCCATGCTGTCGTTTTCGACGAGTGGCAGTGCGCAACATGAACGTGTCACGCGCGTCGTGGAGGCAGCCAAGGTCGTCAAGGCCAGGCGTCCTGAGTTGATCGTGGACGGCGACCTTCAGTTTGATGCCGCGTTCGTGCCGGCCGTGAGTTCTGCCAAGGCGCCGGACTCCCCTCTGGAAGGTGCCGCGAACGTGCTTGTGTTTCCCAATCTGGAAGCGGCCAATATCGGCTACAAGATTGCCGAACGTATCGGCGGCGCCAAAGCGATTGGGCCAATCCTGCAAGGCTTGGCAAAGCCAGCGAATGACCTATCTCGCGGTTGCAGTGTCGAGGACATTTATCACCTCGTCGCGGTAACAAGCGTGCAGGCGCAAGCTGCAACTCTGTAGGCTTCGCAGCGCACGTCGAGGCCAGTAGATACAATCGGCACAGGCCGTCGAGGCTGCCAAGACCGCTCGCGCGCTGGCGGGGACGGCAACATGGGTGGTGCGTGCAGATCGTGTGCGCGGGACCATTTGCGCACACAGACACGTGACATGACAGTTTCGCCGTCTTTGCGTCTATATGACCATAATCGCTCCCGCCAATGATCTGGATTGCAATCTCGACATGTTGAACGACGCACGAGCTGAGAACGCCTCGAAGCACCGTCGCGCGCTGTGCGCCGCCACAGCCTTCTGCGTAATCTGGGTGTGGCAGATCAGTTCGGCGGCGGCGTGGGATGTGACGGTGTCGGCAACTGGCGCCCAGTCCAAGCGCACGCTTTCAATTCTGTTTGTCGGCAATTCCCACATTCTCATGCCGGGGTTCATGGATCGTGTGGTTCGCCGCATCAAAGCGACGTCCAACCGGCGCCGTGCAATCCGAACAAGGATGATCGCAAAAATCGGTACCACGCTCACGAAAACGAGAAAGAAGTCGGAGACGCTACGGGTACTGCGTTCCGCACGTTGGGATGTTGTCGTTCTTCAGGAGTCGACGACGGCGTTCATGACACGTCATGGACGGCGTGGGTTTCGGTCTGCAGTCCAGTGGTTCCGCAAACACAAGCCGCCTGGCGCGAAGTTGTTACTGTGGCAGGCCTGGCCACAAGGCGCACGCCATGCGCTTTACCATCGGCGCGGTGTCTGGGGGAAATGGTTCAAGAACCCACCTCGCAACCCAAAGCAGCTCTTTTCGTGGATTTCGACGGAATCGAAGCGGGTGGCGGAAGCGAACGCGACTTACATTTCGCCAATCGGTTCTTGCTGGATGAGCCTGCCTCTAAAAAAGCGTCCGTATAGCCGGGACCGTTATCATGCCAGTCCGAGAGGCCTATCATTCATCGCGAAAGTTCTCGCGAGTTCAATTCTGGCAACCGCTGATGGGCAACGCACCAAGCCGCATCGCGTGAAGGGGATGTGCCCGCAAGCGTAACCAACTTGCGGGCGTGTGGGCCGGCGACATAACTCCGCCTATGGCAGAAATTGTCTGGAGCGACCGGTCGGGACAACCATGTGCATGTTGCCTGTTTGCCTGCCGACGACCGAGGTGGAGACATCAAGCAGCGCTTTACGATGATCGCCGGGGCGCTGCCTTGGATGCTTTTTGCGACATCAAACTCTTGGTGACATCAAATTCTGGCGCAGTTTCCAGACACGCAAAGTTCGTCGCAGATCAGCGAAAGCGGAGGTTGTCTCGCGATAACTGATCCAAACTCGTTATGCCCATCAACTTCATGTCACGTTCGATTTCGGTTCGCAGGTTACCAAGTGCGCGTTCCACGCCGGCCTGCCCGGCGGCTGCAAGCGCGTAAAGATAGAGACGGCCGCCCGAACACGCCTTGGCGCCGACGGAAAGGGCCTTCAGCACATGGGTGCCGCGTTGAATGCCGCCCTCGCAAATCACGTCAATCCTGTCACCAACCGCATCAACGATCTCTGCAAGCTGGTCGAACGGTGCCCTGGACCCATCAAGCTGCCGGCCGCCATGGTTCGACACCATGATGCCGGAACACCCAATATCGACGGCGCGCTTTGCGTCTTCAACGCTCATGATGCCTTTCAATGCAAACTGCCCGTTCCATTTCGCGCAGAGTTGTTCTGCATCTTGCCAGTTCATCGACTGGTCGAGCATGGACGAAAAGTAGTGGCCCACCGAGACTGCGAGGTTGGTGCCCGCATCAACGTGACCCGACAGGTGTGGCATGTCGAACTTCTCTCTGGTGTAGAAGTTCCAGGCCCACATCGGATGAATCGCAAAGCTCAATGCCGAAGACGGGGTCAAACGCGGCGGCGACGTAAATCCGGTGCGCAAATCGCGCTCGCGATTGCCGCCCGTGATCGTATCGACCGTGAGTGCCATGACGTTGAAGTTCGCCGCTTTTGCGCGTTCCAATAGCGCGTCGTTGAGACCGCGATCTTTGTGAAAGTAGAACTGAAACATCTTCGGACCGGGCGCGATGTCTGCGATCTCTTCGACCGCCACGGTCGCCAGGGACGATACACCAAACATCGTGCCGTATTTGGTGGCCGCTTTCGCCACGGCGCGCTCACCGTCATAGTGAAACAGGCGCTGCAGAGCCGTCGGCGCGCAGTACACAGGCATATCAAGCTTCTGTCCCATCACCTCGACACTCATGTCGACGTCCGCGACTCCGGCCAGGACGTTTGGGACGAGATCGCAGCTCTCGAAAGCCTCCGTATTGCGTCGGTACGTCACTTCATCATCAGCGGCGCCGTCGATGTAATGAAAAATCGGGCTGGGTAGCCGGCGTTTTGCCAGGGCACGGAAGTCCCCAAAGTTGTGGCACGACTGAACTCCCATAATGTCCTCTTGTTTCCTCGTTCTCTGTCTTGATGATTGTCACAGACTGACGACGGTTGCACCACTGGTCGCTGCAGCCCGTGCCGCTACATCTGCAACTGCCAGGTCCTGAAGCCCGACGCCAGTGCCATCGAAAAGCGTGATCTCGTC
The DNA here is from genome assembly GCA_039186015.1 of Pseudomonadota bacterium. Classification (GTDB taxonomy): domain Bacteria; phylum Pseudomonadota; class Alphaproteobacteria; order Rhizobiales; family Hyphomicrobiaceae; genus JBCBWG01. The sequence continues at coordinate 19,789 of JBCDAH010000031.1, read as the reverse complement.
CTCTGAGGCCCGCCCACCGTGCGTCCCGTTGATCACGTCGCCGATCGGCGTGATGTCTGCCTCGGCGATCAGACCGGTAGAAATCGCATGTTGCGCTTCTCCAATGCTGACGGACTGTGCAAGCTCATCAGCAAACACCGTCGCCTTCGCCAACAGCGCCGCGTCCACCTCTTGCTTGCTCTTTGTATCGGTGCCCATGCAAGCAATGTGCGTGCCGGGCTTTATCCAATCGGCCATCAGCAAGGGTTCAAAGGCCGACGTGATGGTGATGATGACATCCGACTGCGCGCCGACCTCTTCAGCTGAAACCGCCTCGAAGGGTAGTCCGATGTCTTCTGCGACAGCGGCCAGTTTGGGCAGCATTTCCGGATGCGGATTCCAGGCGACGACCTTGTCAAAAGCGCGCTGCTCCGCCGCCGCACGCAATTGAAACTGGGCCTGATGCCCGGCTCCGACCATACCCAGGACGCGCGCATCCTGACGCGCCAAATGGGCAATCGAAACCGAAGAGGACGCAGCCGTACGCACGGCTGTCAGATAGTTGCCGCCCACCAGAGCCTTGAGCTGTCCCGTGTCGGGATCGAACAGAAAAACCGTCGATTGATGGTTCGTCAGCCCCTTGTCCATATTGCCCGGCCAATAGCCGCCGGACTTGAGGCCGAGCACCAACCCCGACCGGTCAAAGCCGGACTTGAAGCCGTACAGTGCATCAGCATGACCGATGGACTCGCGGATGACAGGAAAGTTGTAAGCATCGCCGCGCGCCATCGCGCCAAACACCGCCTCAACAGCGTCAAATGCCGCTTTGCGATCAACGAGGCGCTGGCAGTCCCGTTCCGAAACAACCAGTAGCTCTGCTTGTGTACTTGCAGTGCAGTCTACGGTTTGACGCATTGGTCTCTCCAGATTGCCTTGCCGATCGTGTCAGTAGGCCTTGCCACGGGCCGAAACGGGCCAGATGGTCTCGACCTTGCCGTTGCGAACACCAACGTACCAGTCATGCACGTTGCAGGTCGGGTCACAGTGGCCCGGCACGAGACGTAGCTTGTCGTTGACTTTGAGCACACCTTGCGGGTCGGCGATCACACCGTGCTCGTCTGAGCACTTGACGTATTCCACGTCGTCGCGCCCGAAGATGAAGGGAAGACCGGAGTCGACGGACTGAGCCTTGAGCCCGGCATCGCAAATCGCTTTGTCGGCCTTTGCGTGAGACATCACGGATGTGAGAATGAACAGTGCGTTCTCCCACTCGCCCTGATCAATCCGGTTTCCTTCTTTATCGAGAATGCGACCGTAGTCGGCATCCATGAACGCGTATGATCCGCACTGCAGCTCGTTGTAAACACCTGACGTGCCTTCAAAGTAATAGCTGCCAGTGCCACCACCACCGACGATGTCACACGCGAGGCCTTGGTCCTTGAGTGTGTCGACGGCGTCCTTCACCATTGCAACCGCGATGTCGATCTTGGCTTTGCGGTCTTCATAGTTATCCAAGTGCTGCATAGCGCCTTGATAGGCTTGAATGCCGGAGAACTTGAGCCCGTCGGCGGCGTCGATGGCCTTGGCAATCTCAACCACTGCGGGTGTCGTTGTCACACCGCAACGCCCGGCGCCGCAATCAATTTCGACGAGGCATTCGATTGTTGTGCCGTGTCTGACTGCGGCCGCAGACAGATCGGCGACGTTGCTAACATCATCCACGCAGCAAATCGCACGTGCACCCAGCTTCGGTATCCGCGCCAGCCGGTCGATCTTTGCGGGATCGCGGACCTGGTTCGATACCAGCACGTCCTTGATGCCGCCGCGGGCAAAGACCTCGGCCTCTGACACCTTCTGACAGCAAACGCCGCATGCGTCGCCGAGCTTTTCCTGAAGCAGGGCCACATCAACCGACTTATGCATTTTGCCGTGAACGCGATGGCGGATACCGTGTGTCCTGGCCCAATCGCCCATCTTTTTGATATTGCGTTCCAGCGCATCTAGGTCGAGAACAAGGCAAGGCGTCTGGATCTCGCTTTCGTCCATGCCCACTACGGCGGGTACGTCGTAGCCAACGTCCAGTTCACTCAACTGTATCGGTGCATTCATGTCGTTGCCTCCCGCTTAGGTTTCGAGCCAAGGCAGCTTGTCTAAATCAACATTGCCGCCCGTGATGATAACGCCGACGCGCTTGCCGGTGAATAGGTCGGGGTTCTTCAGAATGACCGCCAATGGCACAGCGCAGCTTGGTTCGATGACCATCTTCAGCCGCATCCAGCTGAGCTTCATCGCGTCAATGATTTCTTGTTCGCTGGCGGTCAGAATGTCGGTGACGTGATTGGAAACAAAGTGCCACGTCAGTTCCTTCAGCGGGACCTTTAGCCCGTCTGCGACAGTAACCGGCGCATCATCGGCAATGATATGGCCAGCCCTGAGCGAGCGCATCGCATCATCCGCCTGCTCGGGCTCTGCTGCGTAAATCTTCACGTGCGGCGCAATAGACGATACCGTCAGGCAGGTGCCCGAAATCATGCCGCCACCGCCGATCGGCGCAACCAGGATGTCGAGGTCCGCGACCTGTTCAAGAAACTCTTTCGAACACGTCGCTTGCCCGGCGATCACTCTTGGATCGTTGTAGGGATGGACGAAGTCCCCGCCCGTCTCGGACTGGACCTTGGCAAAAACCTCTTCTCGACTGGATGTGGATGGTTCGCATTCGGTGATTTTTCCACCGTAGGCCATCACGGCATCCTTCTTCGCCTGCGGGGCCGTGCGTGGCATAACGACATTGCAAGGAATGCCGCGTCGACCAGCTGCATAGGACAGACAAAGCGCGTGGTTGCCGGAACTGTGCGTGGCAACGCCCTTCGACGCTTGCTCGTCACTCAGGCTGAAGACAGCGTTGGAGGCGCCACGCACCTTGAATGCGCCAGGGGGCTGCAGGTTTTCGCACTTGAAAAACAGCGTAGAAGCAGTCTGCTGATCGAGTGCAGCGTTCGTGATGATTTCGGTGCGTCGGATATGTGGTTGGATCCGCTCATGCGCAACAACCACATCGTTCCAGGTCGGAATCGTCATATCGGCGGTGCCGGTCATGTCCTTCCCCTTTATGCTGCTGCTTGCAGAGCTGGTTGCGTGGTCGAACGATAATATTCCTGCGCTGCGCGTGTCCCCGACCCTAGCTCGACAGGATAGTCCAGATCAGCCATGGCCATCTCGACGGTCGCGAGACCGGATAGGGCCATGACATCGGTCAACGATCCCAGATGTCCTATACGGAAAGCCCTGCCCGCCATTTGCCCAAGCCCGACGCCGAATGACACGCCGTAGGTGTCGAAGATATGGTTGGTCAGCTCGTCCGAGTTGAAACCTTCGGGAACGTAGATTGCGCTCACGGTGTCCGAATAGAGCTCCGGTCGCTTGGCACAGAGCTCCAGCCCCCAGGCGCGGGTGGCCTCCCGCACGCCTTCTGCGATCCGGAAATGACGTGCGAAGACGTTGTCCATCCCTTCTTCGAACAACATGTCGAGGCTGGCACGCAGGCCGTACATGATCTGCAAGGGCGGCGTGTACGGGAAGCCGCCTTTCTCGTTTGCGCCTGCCATGTCGCCAAAGTCAAAGAACGTGCGCGGACACTTGGCGTGCTTCGCAGCTTCCAGCGCCTTCTGGCTGACGCCAATGATCGCCATGCCGGTCGCCAGCATGAAGCCCTTCTGACTGCCGGAGACCGCCAGATCGACGCCCCATTCGTCCATTCGAAAGTCCATCGAGGCCAGCGATGAAACGCAGTCGACAAAGAGCAACGCCGGATGCCCGGCCGCATCCATGGCCTGTCGGACAGCGCCGATATCCGAACGCACCCCCGTGGCCGTTTCATTGTGGGTGACCAGAACAGCCTTGATCTCATGGCGGGTGTCGGCGGCCAGACGCGCGCCATAACGATCGGCAGGCGCGCCTTCGCCCCATGCGCACTCAATGATTTCAACATCGAGATTGTGCCTCTGGCACAAATCGATCCAGCGATGGGAAAACATCCCGAAGCGCGCAACAAGCACCTTGTCGCCCGGCGAAAGCGTATTCGTTATCGCTGCTTCCCAGCCGCCTGTACCACTTGCGGGAAAGGTAATGACCTGACCGGAGTCCGTCTTGAAGACCCGCTTGAGGTCGTCGAGTAACGGCCCCAGTAGTTCAACAAAATCCGGCGCCCGATGGTCTGTCGTTTGGATACTCATCGCATATCGTAAGCGATCGGGAATATTGGTTGGCCCAGGGATGAAGACTGGGTTCTGACCTGCCATGGCGCGATCTCCTAAGGACTGGCATGGCACGCACCATAGCTGCAACAGCACAGCCGTTCAATTTTTCCGGAAAAATCTTCCATTAAAGAGGTAGGCTATCTAAATATCTGAAATTATTTCATAAAACTTATTCCATCGTTATGCTTCCGGATTTTGTGGAATTTTTTTCTGAATTGTGCTTGGTCTCGATTGAGCTCAGCGAAGGCGATACCGACATGGCCAGCGAAATCGACTTTAAGAAAACCCGAGGTCGCCCGCGCAACACCGGCGGCGGCAAGTCAACGTCTACAGTGCAGGCCCTCGATCGTGCCCTGGAGCTCTTGAAACTGCTGGCTGAAATCGACGAGGCTAACCTCACCGAACTGGCGTTGCGGTCTGGCATGGCGCCGTCGACGGCACATCGACTGCTTGTGACCCTGCAGCAGCAAGGGATCGTGGAATTCGACGACGGGACGCAAAACTGGATGGTGGGTGTCGATGCATTCCGTATCGGCAGCTCGTTTGTACGTCGCACCAGGGTCGTGGATGCCGGACGATCGGTGATGCGCCAACTCATGCTCGCAACCGGTGAAACGGCCAACATGGCGCGGGCGGATGACGGCGACGTGGTGTTCCTTTCTCAGGTCGAGACCCACGAAGCAATTCGCGCGTTCTTTCGCCCCGGTACCCGCGGCGCAATGCACGCTTCGGGCATTGGCAAGGCGCTGCTCGCTGAAATGCCCCGCAGGCAAGTCGAGCAAATCTTGCAAGGTAAGGGCTTGGAGACCTTTACTGCGAAGACACTGTCATCTCCCGCCGATCTGTTTGCAGATCTCGAAACGACACGAGCGAGAGGATGGTCAATTGATGACGAGGAGCGCAACGTTGGTATGCGCTGTATCGCTGCGCCGATCTTCAATGCCTATGGCGAAGCCGTTGCCGGAATCTCCATATCGGGACCAACCGTCCGCGTGACGGACGAAAAGCTGATGGAGTTTGGCCCGCTTGTGAAACGGGCGGCTGCTAAAGTGACCAAAGCCATTGGCGGAGAAAGGCCCGCTCGCAGCGCGGAGAGTCGTTCAGATTGAGCTTGAACAGAAGGGAACGTCCGTGACGCCATTTGTTTTCAACACGACGAGTTCGATTGTGTTCGAACCTGGCGCAGGCCGCCGTCTCGGCGATCTGGTGGGAAGCCGTCTTGGCCCGCGCCTCATGTTCGTGACCGATCCTGGATTACGCCGTATCGGACTTTGCGATCCTGCGATCGCCTCGCTTACGGACGCCGGGGCCGAACTGATGATCTTTGATGCCGTCGAGGCCGATCCATCCCGTGCGACACTCGAAGCTGCTGTCGAAGCCGGAAGATCCGCCGACGTGACTGGGGTCATTGGGTTTGGCGGCGGATCCTCGCTTGACGTCGCCAAGCTTGCGGCGCTGTTACTCGGTTCAGATGAAGATCTCGATGGCGCCTGGGGCGTCGCACAGGCCAAGGGGCCGCGATTGCCGCTGATGCTCTTGCCGACAACGTCCGGTACCGGCTCCGAGGTGACGCCCGTCTCCATCATCACCGTTGGCGCGGAAGAAAAGCGCGGCGTGTCGAGCCCGGTTATCCTGCCGGATGTGGCCATCCTCGATGCCGAATTGACGCTTGGCCTGCCGCCAGAGATCACGGCAGCAACCGGCGTTGATGCCATGGTGCACGCCATCGAGGCGTTCGCGTCAAGCAACGCCAACAACAACCCGCTCTCGCAGATGCTGGCGCGTGAGGCGCTCAGGCTTCTCGGCGCGAACATCGAGCGGGCGGTTTTCGAGGGGGCCGACCTCGCGACGCGCAGCGCCATGCTGTTGGGCTCCATGCTCGCCGGGCAGGCCTTTGCCAATTCTCCAGTCGCGGCGGTGCATGCACTGGCCTATCCGATCGGCGGTACATTCCATGTGCCGCACGGCCTGTCGAACGCGCTGGTGCTGCCACATGTGCTGCGCTTTAACGCACCAGAGGCGGCGCATCTTTACGCGACGATCGCGGGGGATGTGTTCCCGCATCTCGATCGTGAGGAAGGAAACCAAGCGCGCTGCGCCGCCTTCATCGAAGAGCTTGCGGCGCTGTCGAGCAAACTTGGGCTGGCGACCCGGCTCCGCGACGTGTCGATCGGCATGGAAGATCTGCCCAAGATGGCCTCGGATGCCATGAAGCAACAGCGACTGCTGGTCAACAACCCGCGTAAGGTCTCTGAAGCCGACGCGCTTGCGATCTATCGTGCCGCCTGGTGACGTCCAAGCACGAGGCAAAGATCGAACCGGCGCGACGCCACAACAAGAGCAACGAACTCTATGCTCTCGATCACGCCGTCGGGTATTCTCCATAGGAGCCGCCTCGCTGCGAGGCCGCGCCTGGGCTGACGCCAAAACATACCAATCCTTGCAGAGACATGGGACGGAGGCTTACGTTGATCTGGGGTAAACATGAGTATCGACACATGCTTGTCCGCGCTGTCCGGCTTGCGACGATCTGGGTTTCAGTATCGCTCGCCGCTGTAACCCTGCTGGCAGGTCATGGCAACGCTGAACAAGCGGTCAGCCTGCAGCTGAAGATCGCGGGAAAAGCAGGCCAGGCCCGTGGCGAACCTCTGGTTCGCCCGGACTGCGAAGCCAGCAATCTCAAGATCTATCCTTGCCAACCGGTCGCCGCCACATGGCTCACCCATCTCAATAGCAGAGGCTTCGCCTTTCAGGCCGGATTCGCTGCCTCAGGGCAGCCAGGTGTTGTCACGAGCGCTGTTCTTGATTGCAGCCTCGGGATCCGAAACGACCGTACGACGCGGAGCGGCGGCAGGTTTAGTCGCCATGCGTACGGTGAGGCGTGTGATGGTGACAAAGTGACGGTCAACGGCATCACATTCGACTATCGACGTGCCGTACGCGATGCCAAAAGCCAGGACCGCGCCTTCTTTGTCGCCTTTCTGGACAATTGGGGCGTTACCGGACCCGGATGCGACCCCAGAAAGCCGATCACCCTGATGGGCTGGAAGCTAAACTGCACACCAATCGTCGACAACTGCGGCGTCATCGACTGGCGCGAACGCGGTGCCCGGAGTCAATATGGGAAGAGCTATCATCTGTCGTATTGCTATCTGACAGACTTCAAACGGGCGTACGAGTAATGGGGTGTCGCCGCCTCGGCTGGGTCAGGACACACGCGATGTCCGGAATAAAGTGGGCTTCGCAGATGCTGAAATCGATGCGTTAATCGACGTTGGCGCGTGCCGTTGCGACCGAAGTTTGCGCAGCCCGCTCGAAATCTGTCGCTGTCCGGGAGTTTGCCGATATGCCGAAGCCCGCACCCAAGAATCTCTTGTTCCTCCTCTCAGACAACCACGCACGCGGGTATCTCGGCTGTTATAGGAATCCACTGGCGCGCACACCCAACCTCGATCGACTGGCAGCGCGCGGGGCCCGGTTCACCAACGCGTATTCGGCCAGCCCTCTATGCTGTCCGGCCCGCGCAGCACTCGCCACCGGTCGCTTTCCGCACCAGACCGGGTACTGGGATAACGCGATCCCTTTTGACGGTCACGTGGTGTCGTGGATGCGGCGCTTGCGCGATGCTGGGCACACGGTCTCATCGATCGGCAAGTTGCACTTCAGGGAAACCTCGGTGGCCAACGGCTTCAGCGAGGAATTGCTTCCGATGCATATCCTTGATGGCAAGGGCGGTGTCCACATGCTGCTGCGGGCTGTCAATCAAGGTAAGCCACAAGGTGAGCCGGTGAATGCAGGTCAGTGGCATCTCTACATGGATCGCTCCGGCGTTGGCACGGCACCTTATCAGGCATTTGACAGGGAGATTACGACAGCCGCGATCGCTTGGCTTCAGGCGCACGCCAACGACGATGGCAAGCCATGGGTGTTGTTCGTCTCCTACCCAAGTGCGCATCCGCCGTTCTCGGTGCCAGCGGAGTTTTACCGCGAGAGCGATGAAGCAGCCGTGACACTACCCGACGACTGGCAAACGCCTCATGCCGAGGATCACGCGGCCGTCGCCCATCTGCGCCGGATCATGAATTCGCAACCGATGTCCGACGCTGACGAGCCGGCACTACGCCGCGTACTTGCCGGTTATCTCGCGCTCACCGAGCACCTAGACACAGAGATTGGTAAGGTCCTGGCGGCTCTTGAGGAAAGCGGTCTCGCCGCCGACACGCGTGTCGTCTACACGAGTGATCACGGTGAGTTGGCTGGCGCTCACGGCTTGTTTGGCAAGTCCTGCATGTTTGAGGAATCGATCGGTGTGCCGTTGATCCTGGCCGGACCGGACGTGCCGGAGGGAGCCGTGATCAACGCTCCTGTGAGCCATGTGGATCTCTATCCAACGATCCTCGAGGGCGCCGGGCTCGATGTTGATGAGAACGACGTTGAAGATCTTGCTGTTTCGCTATGGGCGGAGCTCAAGGCTTCAGAGACGCAACGGACCGTATTCGCGGAGTATCACGCAGCCGGGTCGAAGAGCGGCAGCTTCATGCTTCGCGAGGGCCACTGGAAACTCCTCTATCACGTGGGGATGCAGCCGCAGCTGTTTGACCTCGAATCGGATCCGAACGAACTTCGCGACCTGGGCCCGAACCACCCAATGGCCGGCGAGCTTGATAGGAAGCTACGCGTGATCTGTGATCCGGAGGACGTCGATGCGCGCGCGAAGTCTGACCAGCGGCGTTGGATCGAACATTGGGGTGGGGCGGACCGCATCACATCAGAAGCGCTGATGATCTACACGCCACCGCCAGGTCAACCGGCTGAGGTCGAATAGATGCAGCCACGGGGATAGACCCGCCAGGCAGAGTCGCGCACAATCAAAACAATGATTGGGGGAGCAAACGCATGGCGGACAACGCGGCTCAACGGCCAAACATTCTTTGGTACTGCACGGACCAGCAGCGCCACGACACAATCGGCGCACTCGGCAACCCGCACATCAACACGCCAGAACTCGACGCGTTTTGCGAAACCGGCGTGGCATTTGAGAACGCCTACTGCCAGAGCCCCATTTGCACACCAAGCCGGGCCTCCTTCCTGACTGGTCGCTACCCGGCGACAACGCATGTGCATCGCAATGGCAACGCCTACTTTCCCGCCGGAGAGCGCCTCGTCACCAAGATCTTCTCGGACGCTGGTTACGATTGCGGTCTCGTCGGTAAGCTGCACCTATCGAGTGCCAAAGGTTACGAGAAACGCACCGACGACGGCTATCGATTTTTCCAATGGAGCCACCACCCGCATCCGGATCTCGATCCCGCCCATCACGCCTATCATCAGTGGTTGGAGAAAGAGAAAGGCGTGGACGCCGCCGACCTCTACAGCACGGTCACCGGCTTCTACTCTGAGGGCGTACCTGCTGAGCTGCATCAGACAACATGGGTGACAGAGGCCGCGATCCGTTTCGTTGAACAGAAGCGCTCCGGCCCCTGGTTGTTGTCGCTCAACCCATTTGATCCTCACCCGCCGTTCGACCCGCCTCCGGATTACCTTGCCCGCTACGCGCCGGGCGACCTGCCACCTCCGCTGTTCCGACCCTCCGACCTTGAACGGCAGAAGGCGTTTCGTGGGATCGCACAGCAGACGATCGACGCCATGGATCCCATGGGTGAAATGCCGACCGAGAAACTGTCAGCCGAGGAGGCGCGCAAGACCGCCTATAGCCCGCCCAAACAGTTCAACGGCCAAGTGGTCAAGGCGGCCTACTACGCGATGATCGAATTGATCGATCACGAGTTCGGTCGGTTGCTGCGAGCGCTCGACGCCATGGGCGAACTCGAAAACACAATTGTCGTCTTTCACAGCGATCACGGCGAAATGCTTGGGGACCACGGACTGCTCTATAAGGGCTGCCGTTTCTTCGAAGGTCTGGTTCATGTTCCGCTGATCGTTTCCTGGCCAGGACACATACAAGAGAACGTACGCTCCCGCGCACTGGTTGAACTTGTCGATATTGCTCCAACGCTTCTCGAAGCGACGGGATTGGACGTGCCGGGCGACGTGCAAGGCCGGTCACTCTGGCCTCTAATGACGGGCACATCCGATCTCAATACGCACAAGCCGCATGTGGTTTCGGAGTTCAATGACGCCCTCGGTTCCGCTGCGATCTCGGCACCCAGTCACGGCACAATGTACTTCGATGGGCGGATGAAGCACATCGTTTACCACGGCACGGACCTCGGTGAACTCTACGACCTCGAGGTTGATCCCGGAGAGTTTGAGAACCTCTTTGATGAGCCAGCCCTTCAGGAGCAGCGCTTGGAACTCATGCGCCGTCACTTCGACGCGCTCATGGCAACGTCGAGTCCCGGAATCGAGCGCACCTCGATCTATTGACGCGAGATCGGTTCATTTCGGCTTGGGGATGCGTCGTCACGTAGAGCGATGAGTGTCGTCGCGCAAAAGCCGACGACGGGCTGTACCAATGCTTGGAGCCTGTTGGCGCTGGCAGCGCAATCAACAAGCTGAGCGGCGCCACGGAAACGGTTCTGCTGATCAGACTTGTGTTTTGTAGCCGTCGTGTTCTTGCACGGCCTCCATTTATGCGACATGCTGCCTCATAAGGCCAACCTGATTTCAGCAGTGCTCGCGTGTGGAGGCGGCATGAGTAGCAGGCCGAACCTGCTTTTTATTACGTCGGATCAGCAGCGAGCAGACTGCTTCGGCTTTGAAGGGCGAAAGGTCAAGACACCTCATCTCGACCTGATGGCGTCGCAAGGTACGGTGTTCGGGCAGTGCATCACGCCGAACCCTGTTTGCCAGCCGACCCGTGCGTCTCTGCTGACTGGCCAGCTGCCGCGAACGCATGGCGTTGCGGACAACGGCCTCGACCTGCCGCCAGAGACCGGTGCCAACGGTTTTGCAGGCGCACTCAGCAAGTCCGGTTATCACACCGCCCTGCTCGGCAAGGCACACTTTGCGACATCTCACACGTTTGCGGCGACCGGGACACCGGAATGCCGTCACTCGATGGATCGTTACGGCGACGATTGGTACGGACCTTACATGGGCTTCGACTATGTCGAACTCGTCGTTGAGGGACACAACCAATGGGACCCCATGCCGCCGCCATTCGGCCAGCACTACGAGCGCTGGTACTACAGCGATGGGCTGGGCGAGCTGAAGAACAAGCTGTTTCGAGAGAACCACGGGCCCGACACAAAGGGTGCGCCACAGACCTGGCATTCCGGCCTCCCGCCCACCTGGCATAACTCAACGTGGGTCGCCGACCGCACGATCGCATACATGAATCGTATGGCGAGCGACGACTTGCCATTCTGTGCCTGGGCCTCTTTTCCGGATCCGCATCACCCGTTTGATGCGCCGGTGCCGTGGAGCCTGCTGCACGATCCGGCCGACGTCGATCTCCCGGAACATCGAACGCTTGATCTTGAGTGCAGACCTTGGTGGCATCGCGCAAGCCTTGAAGGCGAACCAAAGATCCGCGCCGACCTGGCCGCGATCCGCAAGGATTATTCGAGGCTTCTGGACCTGCCGGACGAGCAGCTGCGTGAGGTCATCGCCAATACCTATGGCATGATCTCGCTAATCGACCATAACGTCGGGCGCATCATGGCCGAGTTGAATCGGCTGGGCCTTGCAGAGAATACCATCGTGATTTATGCGAGCGATCACGGGGATTGGCTCGGCGACCATGGGCTGTTGCTCAAGGGGCCAATTCCGTACGACGGCCTGATCCGCGTTCCTTGTATCGTCCAGGGGCCTGGTGTTCCTGCAGGCAAACGCGTTGAAGAGCCGGTCTCGACTCTGGACGTACCTGCAACACTGATTGACTACGGCGCCGCAGAACCGCTTCACCACATGCACTCGCAGAGCTTGCGCCCGCTGATTGAAGGCGACGCAACGCGTGAGTTCGCGTTTTGCGAGTGGGATCTCAATGCATCGCGCTGTGGGGTTGAATTGCGTTTGCGGACGGCGCGCACCAAGACCCACAAGCTGACCATCGAAGAGGTGAGCGGCGCCGGTGAGCTTTACGACCTCATCGACGATCCCCATGAGATGATGAATCGGTTCGACGACCCGGCGGTGGCCAACGTCCAGAAGGACCTGCTGGACATGATCCGAAGTCGACCGGATGACGCACGCGACCCGCCGCTCGAACCGGTGGGGATGGCCTAGAACGTACTGGATTGGGCGTATGACGCAGCGCTGCACGAAAGGAGGTATTGGACGGACCTAACGATCGTAAGTTCTCGAACTCTGGGTAGCCAAGTTGCGTCCCGAATAGCTGTGGCGATTCGGATTGCCATTGGTTTCGACGGAGTTACGAGCACCTTTTTTTAGAAATGGTTAGACCTCGAAAAGAGGCGGACCACCGGAGGAAATAGACCTATGACAAAACTTTCGCGACGCGACGTTCTTGCCAGTGGTGCAGCCGTCGCCGGAACGCTGGTTCTGCCAGGTTCTGCCTATGCTGCCTATCCAGAGCGCCCGATCACGGTTGCAATGATGGCGCCGCCCGGTGGCGCAACCGACCGTGGCACGCGACCAGTCGTCGAACTCATGAAAAAAGCGATGGGCGCGCGTGCCGTGACGTTGCAGAACATGTCCGGCGCCGGCGGCATTCAGGCGCTTGACTATGCCCGCGGCCAGCCGGCCGACGGTTATACCTGGCTCGGCATGAATGACATCGTCGAGTCCTTTCCGAGCCTCGGCAAGATTGACTACGACTGGCGGGCCTTCGATTTTTGGATGTCTGGTGGAACGGCGTGTGGCCTTTGCGTGCCGGCCTCAAGCAAGATCGAAACGTTTAAGCAGTGGATCGAGGAAGTCGGTTCAAACCCCGGGAAGTACTCGGTGTCGTCAACGCCATCGGGTTCGCTCTGGTCAAATGTCGCCGTGTATCTGCGGAAAAAGCTCGGGCTCGACTTCAAGCTCGCGAACTATAAGGGCGGCGGGCCGTCGGTTCGCGCTGTGATTGCCGGCGAAACGAATTTTGGCTGCATGGGCGTTACCCCACAGGTCAACTTCATGAAGGCTGGCAAGCTCCGCTGCCTGGCTGCGACCGTACCGGAAGACTGGAAGACCGCCGGCACGATGATCCCATCGATGTTGCGTGACATCCAGGATCCGATCCTCGAAAAGACGCTGCCGTGGACGAACATCCACGGTGTCGCGATGGTCAAGGGGGCACCCGACAACGTGTTGTCCGCGATCGACAAAGCATTCGCGACTGCGATGAAAGATCCTTCGATGGCGAAGATCTACGAGGACAACGGCTTCTTCCCGTTCCGGGCGAACCGCGACACCGCGAATGATCTGATGGGCAAGCGTACGGCCCTACAGGCCTACATTGTCGAGGTCGTTCTCGGGACTGCGAAGAAGACGCGTGACGAACTCAAAATCGAAAAGATCGAAGGCTGATGTCGGACGATCATTCCGGCAACTCGGAACCCGGGGGTGCTTCAGAAGCATCCCCGGGTCCCGGTGCCGCTGACCATCGGAACGGCGCCGACAATGCCGGCGACTTCTTTGCGGGCCTCGTCATCTTTCTGATCGCGATGTATGCCGCCTACGAGTCGATCAATATGCCGTTCTATGGCGATTCCGGCGTGTGGGGCTCACCGGGCCTCACCCCAGGGCTGATCTCGGCTGTCCTGATGGTCCTCTCAGCTATTCTGATGTATCGCGCACGTCGATTTGCAATGGCGCATGTTGGCTTGTCGTTAAGCCCGGAAGCGAAACGCGGGTTTGGAACCTTCGCCCTGATCCTGGTGTACGTCGCAACAATCCCGTTCGTGGGCTACGTGCCCGCAACGTTTGTGATGCTGTTCGTCTTCCAGGTCCTCTATGCAAAGACCCGCAACCTCAGGTTCTTGATCGTCTGGGCTCTCGGCCTGTCGGTTCTGTTGACCGCAGCGCTTTACTACGTGTTCGCCCAGATCTTCCTTATTCCGTTGCCGAAAGGCGTCCTCGGTGTTTGAAGCCTTCATCAGTATTGTCTCAGATCCGATCGCGCTGATGGTTGCCGCTGGCGCCGTGACGCTTGGGATCATTCTCGGGGCCTTGCCCGGTCTGACCGGTCCGATGGCGATGGCACTGCTGATCGGCGTCACCTACGGCATGCCGACGGGGTATTCGATCGTCGCCATGATGTTGATCTACATGGCCGGTGCCTACGGCGGGTCGATGTCTGCGATCTTGCTCAACGTTCCAGGCGCGCCGGCGTCTGCGGCAACTGCGCTCGACGGCTTTCCACTCGCGCGGCAAGGCAGAGCAGGTCGTGCAATTGCCATGGCAACGATCGGCTCCTGTGTCGGTTCAATGATGGCCGTCAGCGCGATGGCGATGTTGACCCCATGGTTGGTCGAGGTGTCGCTGCTGTTCACATCTTGGGAACTGCTCTTGCTGGTCCTGCTCGGTATCGTCATGGCCGGTGGTCTGTCCGGCGACGATCCCCTCAAGGGGCTCATTGCCGGCGCTCTCGGCCTGCTCATGGCACAGGTCGGGCTTGACGATCTCCACACGCATCCCCGGTTCACGTTCGGCTCGCACTACCTTGAAGCCGGCTTCGGTCTCATTGCGGCGATCGTGGGTCTGTTCGGGATCAGCCAAGTCGTGATCACCATGGCCCCGCGTGATTTGGGCGTGGTCCAGACAGCGAAAAGTGTCGGTCGAGTCCTGCCGTATTGGGAGGACCTGAAAGGTCGCGTCCGCATCATCTTTCAATCCGGTATCATCGGAACGTTCGTCGGGATTCTTCCGGGTCTTGGCGCCGATGTTGGCGGATGGGCAGCGTATGGTGCTGCCAAGCGAACGAGTAAGACCCCAGAGACCTACGGCCAGGGCTCGATCGAAGGAGTCACCGCCGCCGAGACCGGCAACAATGCCGTCATCCCGGGTTCGCTGATCCCGATGATCGCGCTCGGACTGCCCGGTTCGGCCGGGGCCGCAATCATCATGGCTGCTCTGTTCGTGCACGGCCTGAAGCCCGGCCCCACGTTCCTGATCGACAATGTGCAGCTGTTTAACTACATGGTTGCGGGCCTCATGATTGGTACGTTGATGATGTTGGTGATCGGCCTGATCTTGGCCCACGGTATCATCCATGTGCTCTTGATCCCGCGCGAGAATATCATGGCGGTTGTGGTCGCCCTCGCCGTGATTGGTGCGTACGCCAGCAAGTTGCAGTACGGCGACGTGTGGATGATGCTGGCATTCGGAGCTTTGGCCGTCGTACTCCGGCGCCTCAACTTTCCCCTTGCACCGCTCATTCTTGGGATCGTCCTGGGCAAGCTGTTCGACGAGTTTCTGCGGAATTCGCTTATCATTAGCGGCGGCAGTTTGACCCCGATTGTCGAGCGACCGATCGCGTTTGTTCTTTTCTGCCTAGTCGCCATTCTGACCATGCTGACGATCCCTGCGGTGCAACGCATGATTGGGCGGGCTCTTCGCCGTCGTCCGGCCTGATCGGAGGACGGCGTCTTTGAGAGTCGCGGCCGGATGTCGGCCGCACGTGCTTTGTGGCGCGCTTCGGCGCGGGTCTTGAGATGGGCTGATGTGAGCCCAGGACAGCGAGTATGGACCAGCGGCCTAACATTCTCATGGTGGTCACCGATCAGCAGCGTCGCGACACCGTTGGCGCGTACGGTTCAAAGATCTGTCGGACGCCTCACGTCGATAGCCTTGCGCGAGATGGGATACGCTTCGATGCTGCCTTTACGCCGACTGGCCTGTGTTCTCCCGTGCGCTGCTCGTTGCTGACCGGCGTTTATCCGCATGAGCACCGCGTGCTTACGAATGTCGGCTTGCACCCCGTGCGGGCAGAGCTCTCGCCTGAAGACGACCGTCTTTCACAAGGACTGAAGGCGACCGGCTATCGCCTCGGCTATGTTGGAAAGTGGCATGTCTCGCGCAGAGAGCCGCCCGCTTTCGGCTATGAGCGTTACACCTCGCTCGGTGACTTTGAATCCTGGCGCAACGCGGCGGGGCAACCGCTGCATGAAGCCTTCAGCGACTACACGGTGCAACGCGCAGAAACCGATCCTGCACCACCGGAATTCTCACGGCCGTGGTTTCTTGCAGGGCGCGCTATCGAAACCATCGATGCCCTGTCCGGCGGCGATGAGCCATTTTTTGTGCGACTCGATTTTCACGGCCCGCACTTCCCGAACGTCGTGCCCGAGCCTTATGCATCCATGTACGATCCAGCGGCAATTCCGCCTTGGCCGAACCACGCTGACACGCTCGACGGTAAGCCTGCTGTGCAACGCATCAAGCAGAAGCACTGGCGGACCGAAGACCTGCCGTGGTCGGAGTGGGCGCGATTCATCTCGCTGTATTTTGGTGAGATCACGCTTATCGATGCAGCAGTCGGACGTGTGCTTGAGCATCTCGCATCCAATGGACTGGCGGACAATACACTTGTGATTTTCACGTCAGACCACGGTGACACGATCGGCGCACACGGCATCTGCAACAAAGACTATACGATGTACGAGGAAATCTATCTCGTACCGCTCATCATGCGGTGGCCCGGTGCCATTGCATCCGGCTCCTCCACGAACGCATACGCGCACCATTTCATCGATATCTTTGCGACACTCCTGACCGTCGCCGGTGCCGCAGTGCCGGAGCCGTGTCATGGTCGCTCGCTTCTGCCGATTCTCGAAGGCAGAGGTACACCCGAAGATTGGCCCGAAAGCGCGTTTTGCGAGTTCCACGGCAGCCATATGGGTCTCTACTCGATGCGACTGCTCTCAACCGATGACTATGCCTACATCTACCACACCAATGATATCGACGAGCTTTATGACCGTCGCGCGGACCCGTGGCAGATGAGCAATCTCGTTGATGATCCCGCGCATGGCGATGCGCTGGCTGGTCTCAAGCGTGAACTGATCGCCTGGATGGCGGCAACCAACGACCACCTGCACAATGAATGGACTGTGGATTGGCTCAGCGGGGGTGACCCTGATCTGATGGCCGCGGCGCCCGGGCGCAAGAAAACGCGATGGTAATGGCTAATCTGAAGCAGTCGTGTTTGCGCAACGGCTCCAAGACCGAATGAGGAAGACATGCCTGAGAAGCGACCACCGAAAAACATGCTCTTCATCATGTCGGACGAACACAATGCCGATTTCATGGGGTGTGCCGGGCATTCCCAGGTCCAGACACCGACACTTGACCGGCTCGCGGCGCGCGGGTCGCTGTTCGACAGCGCCTACACCAATTGCCCAATCTGCGTGCCGGCCCGGGCCAGCTTTGCCACTGGCCGCTACGTTCATGATTGCGGATATTGGGACAATGCCGACCCCTACGATGGCAAAGTGCAGGGCTGGGGCCACCGCCTTCAGGCCCAGGGCCATAAGGTCGTCTCGATTGGGAAGCTGCACTATCGCAGCACGGACGATGCGACCGGTTTCGATGAGGAGATCATTCCGCTTAACGTCGTGGATGGTATCGGCGATCTCATCGGTCTGATCCGGGACGACACGCCGGAGCGCAAGGCCGTGCGCCACATGGCCGCCGACGTTGGTCGCGGCGAATCCACATACACGGGATATGATCGCAATATTGCGGCTGAAGCGGCCCGCTGGCTGCAGGAGGATGGACGCACGCAGGATAAGCCGTGGTGCCTGTTCGTCTCGTTCGTCTGCCCGCACTTTCCGCTTATCGCGCCAGAGGCGTTCTACGACCTCTACGACGAGAGCACAGTGGACATGCCGCAGCTCTACGACATGGCAGAGCGCCCCGATCATCCCTATTACCAAGCGTTCAAGACCGTTATGGCCTATGACAAGTACTTCGACGAGGCCAACGTGCGCCGAGCGATCGTGGCGTATATGGGCATGGTGAGTTTCCTCGACGCGAACATTGCGCAGGTGTTGTCTGCGCTCGAGACGGCCGGTCTCACTGATGAGACTCGCGTGATCTATACCAGCGACCACGGTGAGGCGCTCGGCAAGCGTGGCTTCTGGGGCAAATCGACGATGTTCGAGGAGTCGGCTCGCATTCCTTTGATCATGGCTGGACCCGACATTGCACAAGGTCAGCGTGTGGCAACACCTGTCACATTGGTCGATTCGCACCCGACCATCCTCGCGTGCGTCGGTGCCAAGCCAGATGCTGCTGATGGCGATCTGCCGGGCCAATCGTTATTCGATATCGCCGACAAGGAGCACGATGATCGCGTCGCCTTCTCGGAGTACCACGCGGCTGGATCGTCCACGGCCAATTACATGATCCGGAAAGGTCGCTACAAGCTCGTGGCATTCGTCGGTATGCCGTCGCAGCTCTTCGATCTGGAAGCTGATCCAGACGAAACGACAGATCTTGCAGGTGATCCCACCCATGCAGAAACCGTCGCCCTGTTGGAGGCTGAGCTTCGTCTGATCTGTGATCCCGAGGCCGTCGATCGTCAGGCGCGCGCAGATCAGCAGGCAACGATCGAGAAACACGGTGGCCGCGAAGCGATCCTTAGCCGCGGTGACTTTGGCTACTCACCGGCGCCTGGGCAGACCGCTACGTTTTCGTCTTGACCATGCCGCGGATTGCATCTCCGCAAGCACGATTGATCTGATGTGCTGCTGAAAGCAGACGTCATGCTGCGCTGAATGGCAAGTGCGCTATCAGGCTTCGATCGTTTCATTTCTTAGCCAATGCAGTTAGCCTCCACTCCCGTCAGCTGAAGTTTCGATCAGACCGAGGATCGAATGATCAACGACCACACCTTGGCACGGTTTGAGCGACTCGGCGAGCATCTGCTCAAGCCGATTTATTCGGACTATTCATTCGCCAATCTGCCAGCGACATTTCACTATCTGCTGACCGGAGAAGACGTCGGACCACGTCTACCAGCGGATTGCTTTGGCGGCAGTTATCCCAAACCTAAGCGCATCGTACTGCTGTTCGTCGACAGCTTTGGGTGGCATTTCTGGCTGCGCTACGCCGAACGATCCCGCCTGATGCAGCGTGTGATCGAAGACGGCGTCCTAACGCCAATCTCGGCACTCTTCCCGTCCACTACGGCGGCATCGGTTTCAACATTGAACCTTGGATCGTTGCCGGCGCAACATTGCGTCTACGAATGGAACATGTACGTGCCGGCGTACGGGGAAACGATCCAGTCTTTGGCATTCACGACACTCGGCAGGCGTGCCATCTCTTGCACTGAAAAGGGCTTTGACGTTGCTCAGATGGTGACTTGTGGCGAGACGATGCATCAGCGCTTGAAACGCCGCGGTGCACGGTCCATTCAACTCGCGCATCGCGGCTACGCATTCTCGGCTTTTAATACGCTCGCATCTGCCGGGGCCGAGGTCATCGCTCATCGCACCTTGCCAGAGGCGCTTGTCCACTTACGCGACGTTCTAGACTCCAAGCCGGACAAGGCGCTGATCAACTTGTACTGGGATGACGGCCTTCAATGAATGGATTGGTTTTCCAGTATCACAACTTCTTACCCAAGAGATTGTCACGGCTTACACCATATCGTGGGTGTCTCGCCATCTTTCTTGGGGAGTGGAAAATAACGAGTGGAT
>JBCDAH010000030.1:0-38451 GCA_039186015.1 Pseudomonadota bacterium | reverse complement strand
GGCCGCGACTGCGGCCCGCCGCGTTGCGGCGCCCCCACCCCAACGCGGGTACTCCCGCGTCGGGCATTTTAAATGTCGAGATGGCGAGCACGCCATCTCGATGGGGCCCGAGCGCAGCGAGGAATAGCCGTGAGCGATTAATTGCGAATGCGCGGATCCGACGGAGCCTGCTGAAAGTGCGCATAGCCTCCGGGGACGTGACCGGCGTCCGCACGCTCAAGGTCGTTGTTGCGTTTGACTTCCGCGCGCTCTTCAGCTGTGCGCCAGCCATCCGACCACCAGGTTTCGGTCCCGAACAGCCAGGCGGCAAAACTATCGCTAGCCGGTTCGACATAGACCTCTTCATAACGATGCTGGACACTCGTCGTTGCCGCAAACGCATCCAGGCGTTGCTGTATCGTCTCCAGAGATCTCATCGGCTCCGACATGCGGCGATCGACGGAATCGATACGCGACACCACCCGCCCAAGCTGACCGCTGACGTCGCTGCGCCACTGATCCATCGACTCCGCAAGTGTCTGTTGGTTGGAGTTCAGCTTCAGCAGGGCCTCGTGAACCTCGGAGAGATCGTTGCGGTACTCACTCGCGATGCGGTCGAAACCGGTCACGAGATAATCGAACTGTTCCCGCTGCTCGTTGCGATCCTTTTCGACGAGGACTTTCACCTCTCCGACCGCACTGGTGACTGGCGTGCGCACGGCCTCTACGATCTGGCTCGTATCAACATTGCCTGTACTGATTGCGCGCAATCCATTTTCAACAACCGTGCGCATGCGCTCAGCCACCATGTGCTGAGATCCGACGGCACTCGCAACGGCACGCACCTCGGTCCCCAATTGAGCGGTGACGTCACCGAACTGCGCGCGAGCTGAATCGACATTGGACTCAAATGTATCCAGGCGATCGCCGATGGTTTGGATCAGCAGGTTATGGTCGGCGAGCTGCGAGCTGAAGGAATCGATTTGGGCGTCAATCGGCGCAAGATTGATATCGCGCGCACCGGTGACGGCGGATTGTATCGACTCTAGGCGCGTATGAACTGGTGTCAGATCCACGCCGCCAATGCGCCGCTCGACGTCGTCCAGACGCGCCAGCACGCGCGCGAACGTGGTCTCTAACGACGCCAGCTTCTGGTCGAAGTTCCGCAGGCCGTCGAGACCCTCAAGCTTCGCGGTAACAGGCTCAAGCCGCTCGTTGAGCTGTTGCCACTCCTCCGATGTAGCCGCCGACGCCCGCGTGCCCGCATCGGATTCCATCAGGAGATCTTCAACAGTCTGCAACCGTTCGCCGAGGACATTCCATGTCCGTGCGAGTTCTCGGAACTTTCGGTCTACGCTGGTCTCGATCTCGGTTAGACGAGAAACCACGGTCTCCGCGTCGCGCGGTGCAGCATCCGCATAGGCTGGCTCCGGTTGCGGCGGTTGTTCCGGCGGCGTCGGGTCGCCCGAACGCTGTAAAAGTGCGAGCAACTCCGCAACCCGGCGTTCGAGTTGGTCGATCCGCGAGTTTTGCACCGTGTCCGTCACGGTCGGTGGGCCACCGCTTGTGCGGAGACGTTCCCGACCGGACTCACCGTATCTGGACTGACCGCTGTCGACCGGCTCTCGCAAGCTCCAGTCGTCACGATGTCGGGTAAGAAGATTGCGTGTTGGGAGATCGCGTTTCATATCAAACAACGTTTGTAGGATGTCGTCGATGGTGACGGGTGATCGATGATGGTAGGCTGCCTCAGCGGCATAACGAAGGACATCTTCCATTTCCTGGGATGTCTTTGGCGTGATCGTACCATTCGCGCCCGACACGCTTGGAATGTCGTGCGCAATAATGACCCCACTCTCTCGCCTAAGCGTCGCGTCGCTTATCCCGGCTGCCTGTAGGGCCTGGACCGCAGCAGGAACCAAAGTCATGGCATGAACAAGGTGCTCAAGCCGCACGTCGTGTGCACGATGGGCAACCGCCAATTCAAATGCCTGATTGCAACATGTCATAACCGCGCTGTCGACCCAGATCTCTGGGCCTTGGGTTGCGGCCTCCGACAGTGCGCGGGTCAACCATTCCGGAGCTTCGATCGCAAACTCGGGAATCGGCGCGAGTTCACGCGAGCCGCCCAGAACCTTCGGTGTTCGAAGCGACAGGTCGCCGCCTTGATACGCAGTCACCATTCCAGCTGCCTCTACAGCGGATATATTCCGCCAATCCTTGTTCAAGATGGCGGCAACCGCCACGCCATATAGACCTCGGCCATATCACAAGTGACAAAGACAAAGCCTTGACTTTGACACAATATCCTGAACGGCGGCGATCAGCGAGCGCCTGTCAAGAATATACGCGAGAAAAGCGACCGTTGGCCACATCTTAAGGCCGAAACAATCGCAGTCACCGAGCAGCTTGGTCGTCAAAACTCGGTCGGATCCGATCCATCATTGCGCGGATTGTTCATCGTTTGACTTACGGCGATTGCGTTTAACGCGCCGACGGGCGCCGGTGCCAGCAGGCCCACGGCATCTTTCGCTTCCACACAACGCACATCCAGCCACTCTTCGAAGTGTTGTGGTGGAATGATTGCCGGCATCCGATCATGGAACGGGGATACGTCGGCATTGGCGACAACGGTCACAATCGCCATGGTCTGCATTTCACTGCCGTCTGCTCCGAGCCAGTCCTCCCACAACCCGGCAAAAGCCAGGAGACCGTCGCCCGCCTCTTTGAGTAGGTGAGGCTGTCGCGCTCCCTGGGCACCCGTCCATTTATAAAACCCCGTCGCCGGCACGAGGCAACGTTTATGGCGCATGGCGCCTCGAAACGATGGTTTTTCGAGCACGCTCTCTCCACGCGCCTCGATCAGCAATGGAAAGCCACCTGGATCGCGAACCCAACTGGGGATCAGTCCCCAGCGCACCAGAACCGCTGTGCGCTGAGCACCCCGGTCTTCGCGCACGATCAGCACGGGTTGCGTCGGCGCGATGTTGTAGCGCGGCGGAAATGGGTCGCAGTCCGACAAACCGAACGCGGACGTTACGCTCTCCGGCGATGCGGCTAATTGATACCGTGCTGCCATCCAAGCTCCCACTCCTCGCCGACCCTCAAAACGCATTCGCAGGCAACCGGTATGCGCGCCTCAAACGACATCCGGGTCGCGCGTAAAACTTCGCGCTTGATCTCCCGCAGCCCTGATGCTCCAAACGGCACCATGTCCCACGTCGACACCGTGCATCGTCCGTGGCCGCGCGCGGCAGCAAGCATCGCTGTTTTCCAGGGCCGATCCGTGCTTCTGGCAAAACGCGCGAAACCACCGATCGCTGGCCTTTGGAGCTTGCCCGGCGGCCACATCGAAGCTGGCGAGCGCGCCGTAGACGCAGCACAGCGTGAACTCTCAGAAGAAACCGGTGTCACCGCGGACATCCTTGGTGTCCTGGACGTCCACGATGTGATTTTGAAAGATTCAGACGGCAGATTGAAGGCGCATTATGTCATCGCAGTCCACGTCGGGATCTGGCGGTCCGGCTCACCTGTTGCCGATAGCGATGTCGACGACGCAGCTTTCGTTCCGCTCAACAACCTGGCCAGTTTGCCAACAACGCCGCGCGCCCAGCTTCTGATTGCACAGGCTGCGGAGAGATTTCCTGAAGCGCTGGTTTCACGGTGACGTGTGGCGAAGTGAGTTGCGGCCGAACAGTGCCGAGACGACGATCGGGTGACTTGTCATCCGGAGACAGATTATGGCTCACAGCAACGTGCTCCCCACGTCGATTCTCGCATTTGTCAGCGCAGCCATACTCACCGCGGGTAGTGCTGTCGCCAATCCGGAGACCTGGAAGCGTCAAGGCTGGTCGAAAACCGACTTTTCGAAATCGAGCGTGACGTTTTCCGAGATCTTGTCCGGCGGACCGCCAAAGGATGGCATTCCATCAATCGACAAGCCGGTTTTTCAAACGGTCGCCGAAGCCACGGAGCTGGTCGCGACAGAGCCGGTCATCGGTCTTGAGATTAACGGCGATGCGCGGGCTTATCCGCTCCGCATTCTGACATGGCACGAGATCGTCAACGATACCGTCGGTGGCAAGCCTGTGGCCGTCACCTACTGCCCGTTGTGTAACGCGGCGATCGTCTTCGACCGAAGATTGGACGGCCGCGTCTTCGACTTTGGCACCACAGGCAAACTCCGCCACTCGGATCTTGTCATGTACGATCGCCAGACAGAAAGCTGGTGGCAACAGTTCACCGGTGAAGCCATCATCGGAGAGCTGCTCGGCAAAACGCTGGCGTTGGTGCCGGCACGCCTTGAAAGCTTCGCGGACTTCAAGGCCCGCCACCCGGAGGGCAAAGTCCTGAAACCCAACAACCCACAAATGCGCGCCTACGGCCGCAACCCATATCTTCGATACGATTCCGCGAGCCAACCCTTCTTGTTCAGCGGCGACCTGCCCAAAGGCATTCTACCCATGACGCGGGTTGTCGTCGTTCGCCTGAAGGACGGACCGATCGCGGTGAGTTTGCCACTACTGGTCGACAAGAAGGCCATCACGATCGACGGCATCGCACTCTCTTGGAAACCGGGCCAGAACTCCGCGCTCGATACCCGGGACATCTCCAAAGGTAAGGATGTGGGAACGGTCTCCGTCACACGGCGTTCGGCATCCGGCGCAACCGAGTTGGTCGCCTATGATGTAACGTTTGCGTTTGTCTTCCATGCGTTCCATCCGGAACGCCCGCTGCACAAGAGCGCAAGTACACTGAACTAGGATCTGACACATCCTGGCCAGCTTGCGCTTTTACGGGGCCTGACATACCCCTCGTCGCTGGAGTATGTCCGCGCGCAACGGAGACGTTTCGTGTCCCCATGTATTCCCGGCGAGCTGACCCCGCGGGATAATGAGACGCGTAGCCGAATGAATGCGGAGGCAGTTGGTCGGATGGCGACAACCCGCAAACATGGAGCATGCATGCCAAACCGCAGTCGCACGCGAGGACGGAGCCTCACACACGCGCTCGTTTTGTCTGTCGGCCTCGCACTATCTCCAAGCGCGGCCAATGCGCAATCGCAAGATACCCGGCCATACGACACGGAACTCCTGCGACTGGCAGAAATGCTCGGTTCGATCCATTACCTGCGCGCCGTTTGCGGTAAACCTGACGGGCAGCTCTGGCGGGACCAGATGGTTGCAATCATTTCAGCGGAAGGTTCGTCAGCTCTCCGCAGAGTAGTCTTGACCCGCCGCTTCAACCGCGGCTTTGCAAGCTACAGTCGAACGCACCGTCGGTGTACGGCATCCGCAGCGGCGACACTCGATCGGTTACTGGAAGATGCTGAGCGGCTGACGGGGCAATTGTTGGGGGATGTTGCCAAGCCACCACAACAGCCAGGCCAGTGAAACCAACATTTACAGTCTATCAACCGATTCACCCTGAATAACGGTGGCTGATCGGTGTTGGCCGACCGCGTGTTACGCCGAGGTAGGCACAACGAAGGCCCACGCGACTCCGGCCAATGATTGAAAGCGACGATCACGATGGACACGATCCACGACCTCATGCGCAAAAACGATTCGTCGCTGGCAGCGCTCGGCATTGTCCTTGCCGCTTGGGAAGACGGCACCGACGCCGGTATTCCACCACAGATGATGGCGTACGCGGCGCTTTTTGCGGCGCTGAGTGATTTGGTGGGTTGTTATGGCGAAGATGCCGTAGCCGGCCTCGCTGAAACACTGGCAACCCGCGTGCGCAGCGGCGAATTCACGATCTGTGATACGATCCAGTAGCTCTGCAGGTTATGTCAGGCGGTGAACGAAAAAAGCAGTTCACCGCACAGGACGAGGCCGAACAGCAGCAACAATACACCGGCGAACCCGTTGATCCGCCCCATCCATGCGGCATCAATGCGGCTTCGGATCAGCCCCACAATCCCGGACAAGGTCACCCACCAGGCCAGGCTGCCCGTCATGATGGCCGCAACCATGATCAGGGCTTCGACCGGACCGCGGATCTCGACGAAAGAGCTGATGCCGCCGAAGATCGCAAACAAACCAAGCACGGCGCCAGGGTTGGTAATCGTAAGAAAGAACGCTTTCGGCAGGTCCCAGAACAAGTCCCGGAACACGCCGCGCAACTGGCTGCGGTTGAACGGCTCTTGGCGGATCAATTCGAACTCCGGCGTGGCCAACAGCAAACGCAGACCGAAAGCCAGTAGTGCCAGACCGCCAATAAGTTGAATGGCCGTGCGATAATCGCGAACAAGACCGGATATAGCGCCGACCCCCAGTGCAGCCAGCAACGCGATCAAACCGTCTGCCAGAACCGCGCCGGACCCGGCGACCACGCCAGCAAACAGCCCACGTTCCATAGACCTCTGAATGCAGAGAACGTTGACGGGCCCGACAGGGACTGCAATCAAGAGACCAATCGCGAAACCGACCGGGACGATAAACGGATTGGGCAGCCAACCGAACAAACGGCGATCTCCTGACGACAATAGTGAGCTGGCCGGGACCAGAGCGTTGCAATCTTAACGGATCGAGGCATGCACCACCCCCTCCAATCCAGAACTGGTCACACTGGCCACTTGGGATCGCCCCGTAACGCGTTTGACCGGCTCCGGATTCTGCACCTCGCACTCGTAAGTGTCCTGCTCGCGATTGTCCAACTGGGAGCACATGATATCCCGAATGCGGCCGCTGCGGAGCGCAAGAAAACCGCACAAGACTCCAAACCGGTGCGCGACAACCAAACAAGCGCATCAAAGCGCACTCGTAAGCCGAAGCTGACGACGCTTGCGGCAGAGATGCGGGAAATGATTGCGGCCGCCGCGCTGCGTGGCGAGCTTAAGGAACTGCGCGTTCCGATCCAGTGGAACGAACTGCCCCCGAACTTCGGCGGTACGGCCGGCGGTGACCCGATTGCGATCTTGAAGCGCCAGTCAGCAGACGGCAGCGGCCTCGATGTCTTGGCCGCACTGCTGACCGTGCTATCCATGCCGTATACGATCGCCCCGCTGGGCGCCGACGCAGAAAACCCGAACATCTACGTCTTTCCCTACCTAGCGGACCGGGACCTTTCGAAACTGACGGCGCGTGAGACGCTCGACCTCTATCGCCTTTTACCGGCTCGCGAAGCTGCCGCCATGATCAAGACGAAGCGCTACACACACTGGGTGGTGACGATCGGAGCGGATGGAACCTGGCACAGCTTCAGCCGCGCAGGATCAGCGAAGTGAAGCCCCGATCGAACGAGCGGCTCTGATTGGTCGCATTCAATCGTATTGAGATGACAGCCTGTGCGTCGCCGGATTGACCGCACCGGCAAGCCTTCGGCGAGATCCACAATCCAGACGCCGTCAGAAATCAGCCAGCTTCAAAGAAGCGAACCGGAGCCCCACGCGCTGGTTCCCGCAGTATCTCTCCGTCCCAGACGACGGGAGCACCGCGCACAACGGTGCCGACCGGCCAACCGGTCACCGCTACGCCGTCATACGGTGTCCAGCCGCATCGACTTGCAATCCAACTGTTCTCGATCGTGGCGTGACGGTTCAGGTCAACGACGGTGAGATCACAGTCATTCCCAACAGCAATCCGGCCCTTACCGACAATGCCGAAGAGGCGCGCCGGACCCTGGCTGGTGAGGTCGACAAACCGCTCAAGCGACAAACGCCCGCCATTCACGTGGTCGAGCATGATCGGCACAAGCGTCTGCACACCCGTCATGCCGGAATGTGAGTTCGGATACGGATGCGCTTTTTCTTCCAACGTATGTGGTGCATGATCCGAGCCCAGAACATCAACCGTGCCATCTGCAACGCCCTTCCAGATCCGGGCGCGATGCGATGCATCCCGCACCGGCGGGTTCATCTGCGCAAGCGTCCCAATACGCTCGTAGCACTCTGGCGCCGTCAGGGTCAGATGATGCGGCGTAACCTCGACGCTGGCCCACGCCTTATGTTGCGCGAGGTACGACATTTCATCGCCGGTCGAGATATGCAGGACGTGAACCCGTTTCCGGTGCTTTTCGGCCAAAGCGACCAAGCGTTGCGTTGCGAGCATTGCGGCTTCGGGATCACGCCAAACGGGGTGCGATCGCGGGTCTCCGGCTACACGCAAATCCTGGCGCGCCAGAAGCCGGGCTTCATCCTCCGCGTGGAATGCGGCACGTCGCGAGAGCGCTGCGACAATGCGGTCCAGCGACGGATCATCTTCGACCAACAGGTCTCCAGTCGACGACCCCATGAAGACCTTGATCCCTGCGGAGGCCTCCAGACGTTCCAGAGCAGGAATATCGGCCACCGTCTCGCGCGTTCCTCCTACATAGAACGCAAAATCGCAGAACATGCGGTTCCGCGCGCGCTGCACCTTGTCGGCAAGCGTCTCTGCCGTCACCGTCAAAGGCTTGGTATTCGGCATCTCAAATACTGCCGTCACACCACCGAGGACTGCAGCGCGCGATCCCGTCTCCAGATCTTCCTTGTGCTCGAGACCCGGCTCGCGAAAATGGACTTGCGTATCGATCACGCCGGGCAAAACATGGAGATTGGCACACGAAACGACATCGTCCGCACTTGCGGGATCAAGCTGCCCGATGGCAGAGATCCGACCGTCGACAACACCAATGTCAGCTTGCTCTCGACCGGTGTGGCTTACGACGGTGCCGTCTTTATATATGCGATCGAACCTGTCGCTCATGGGAGCGTCCTCCACAGTCGATGTGTTCTGATCTCACGCATCGAACACATCTAAAGTTTAGCCAAGGGACCGGCGATCTGGAAAGCGTGAGGCAGCGGATTTGATGGGAAAACGCGGCGGCCATATGCCAAGATAGGTACAGGCTCGAGATGACAAGCAGCGACGAGATGATTGAACAAGCGATCGCACGGCTGGCGGACCGCAGCGCGATAACCGTTACCGGTGCGGATGCCCGTACGTTCCTGGCGAACTTAATCACCAATAATACCGACAGTCTCAAGGCCGTCGGCGACAGTATCCACGCCGGCCTCCTGACACCGCAAGGCAAGATCATCAGCGACTTTTTCGTCATCCAGACTGACGACGGCTTTTTGCTTGATGTGCCTGCCAGCGAACATGAGAGCCTGATCAAGCGCTTGTCCATGTATCGCTTGCGATCGGATGTCACGCTGAGCGACGCATCGCAGCAGTTTGCCGTTTTTGCGCTTTGGGGGGCGAACGCGACCGAAACCGCAAGCCAGGCGCCGGGGCTATCGTTCCGGGACCCGCGCCATCCGGACCTGGGTCTCCGGCTTCTGGCCCCACCTACCTGGACACCCGGCGACGCCACATCTACACCCCCCGACGTGACTGACACGGATAGTTTTGCAGCCTACGAGGCGCATCGCATTGCCCTCGGCGTACCCGATGGCGGATCGGATTACACCTACGGCAATACCTTTCCGCACGAGGCACTCTGGGATCAGACCCGGTCGATTGATTTCACCAAAGGTTGCTTCGTCGGCCAGGAAGTGATCAGTCGCATGCAACACCGCGGGACAGCGCGTAAGCGCATCGTGCACCTGACCGCCAACGCACGTTTGGATCCCGCAGCCGAAGTCAAAGCCGGCACGGCGACAATTGGAACCGTTGGCTCATCCGACGGCACCACGGGACTGGCACTCATGCGTTTGGACCGCGTCGCCGAAGCCCGCACGGCAGGCGTAGAATTGACCGTGAACGGACAGCCCATCACCATCGCTATACAGCCCTGGCTGTCATTTTCCCTCGACGACTTCGCGCGCGACAAATCATGACAACAGACGATCCGACGCGCCGCTGCCCGTGGCCCGGCATTTCCGACCCCGAGTATACGCGATACCACGACGAAGAATGGGGCGTACCGGTCGACGACGATAGACGACTGTTCGAAAAGCTGATCCTCGAGGGCTTTCAGTCCGGCCTGTCGTGGTTGACAATACTCAAGAAGCGTCCCGCATTTCGCAGCGCCTTCGACAATTTCGATGCGACGCGGATCGCCCGCTACGACGATGCCGACGTCGCGCGGCTCATGTCGGACACGGGCATTGTTCGCAATCGTGCGAAAATCGAGGCAACAATTACAAACGCCCGCGCTTTTCTCGATCTCAGCTCACAAACACGGCTGGCACATCTTGTTTGGGGTTTGGTCGACGGCAAACCCATAATTCACGAGCGTCGGGATTTTTCAGAAGTTCCAGCTCAGACCGACTTATCACGAAACCTATCAAAACAGCTCAAGGCGCATGGTTTTCGTTTTGTTGGACCAACAACGGCCTATGCGTTTCTCCAGTCGGTCGGAGTCGTGAATGATCACATTATAACATGCCACCGCCACGCGCCGTGCGCCGACCTGCAACGGGCATTTCGGATAGACTGATAATGAGCCAAACTTCAAAGCAGCAGCGCCGAGCGTCAACGGCACCTCGTGCTTGGCAGCGCATGCTGTCTGGTCGGCGCCTGGATCTGCTGGACCCATCTCCACTCGATATCGAAATCGAAGACATTGCCCATGGCCTGGCGCGGGTCGCGCGCTGGAACGGACAAACTCAGGGCGACCACGCGTTTTCCGTGGCCCAGCACAGTCTTCTTGTGACGGAAATCACAAGCGCACTGCAACCTGAGTGGTCGGCAGACTGGAAACTCGCCGCCCTACTGCACGACTCGGCTGAATACGTGGTCGGCGACCTTATTTCTCCATTTAAAGCTGCAATCGGCGATGACTACAAGCAAGTCGAGAATGATCTGATTCGAGCGATTCACATCCGATTCGGCTTACCCGCCACTCTGCCTGGACACGTTTCTGCCATCATTAAACAAGCTGACCGGATTTCTGCCTACTTTGAGGCAACGTGTCTTGCTGGTTTTGCCGCAACTGAGGCGAGAGAATTCTTTGGCACACCAGCCACGCTCCCGTATGAGATGCACTCTCAACTAGAACAGCTCCGCGCGATCG
The DNA here is from genome assembly GCA_039186015.1 of Pseudomonadota bacterium. Classification (GTDB taxonomy): domain Bacteria; phylum Pseudomonadota; class Alphaproteobacteria; order Rhizobiales; family Hyphomicrobiaceae; genus JBCBWG01. Next base: position 27,528 of record JBCDAH010000030.1, on the reverse strand, counting down.
ACACGGCGACCGCACAGGCCAATTTTCTGGGGTTGTTTGCCTCACTTCAAACAATTCGCACTAATTGAATTTCGAGCATAAGCGCGGTCATCGTGCCACAGCAGCCGTTACAGAAAAGCACCGCTGAAACAGTGTGTTACATTTCGTGAGCACTTCTAGGCCTGAACTTCAAGCAATTCGGTGACGGCGGAGTTTCGTTCCGATTTCTGCCATGATCGCAATTCATTTGTTCCACCAACGACGGGAAACAAATCGGTGGGACGGATGAACAAACCTCTTAGGCGCGATGAAACGGAACCGATGCGCTTGTCACATCCGGACCGTAGACATCGCCTTGACACATCTGCGGTGGAAATAGGGCTAAGTGCGGCCATCGCTGCGGTTCGGAGTGACGAGCCAGTTGTACTCACAGTCAAGGCCGCAACGGGTGATGGGGGATCAGTCGATGCGTTACCTTCTGGTCCGTTCTCTCCAAAAGAGCATCGAACTCTGGAGGTTGGTCTACGGGACTGGGTCTCGGATCAAGCTGATCTGACCTTGGGTTATGCCGAGCAGCTCTATACCTTTGCAGATCGCGGTCGTCACGCCAATCCAATGGATGACAGCCCGCATACAGTATCGATCGGCTATTTGGCATTGACGCGCCCTTCATGGCCGGCAGCCAATGGCTTGAACGGCAACCATGATCATAGCACGGACGCCGCAGGTTCGAACTGGCGGTCATGGTATGATTTCTTCCCTTGGGAAGACTGGCGCCGCGGCCGTCCGGAGATCTTCTCGCGGGTCATTGAACCACGATTGGCGGAATGGGCGGAGCGCAATGAAGTGCCTGGATCGCGGTCACGTCCGGTGGCACGGGCCGAGCGGATCCGCATGGCATTCGGTATTGGCGGCACGTGGGACGAAGAGCGTGTTCTTGATCGGTACGAGCTTCTTTATGAGGCTGGTCTGATTGAAGAAGCGCGCCGCGATGGCCGTGAGGCCGCATTGCTGTGGGGCCAACTGCCGAAGCTCGGCGTATCAATGCAGTATGACCATCGCCGTATCCTCGCAACAGCGATTGGTCGTTTACGCGGCAAGATCAAGTATCGCCCGGTTGTGTTCGAGCTGATGCCGGACGAGTTTACATTGTTCGAACTGCAGAAGACGGTTGAGGCAATCCTCGGCCCACATCTGCACAAGCAGAATTTCCGCCGCCTCGTTGAAAGCGCTGGCTTAGTTGAGCCGACCGGCGATGTGCGGGCCAAGACAGGCGGTCGACCGGCAAAACTCTTCAGGTTCCGCAGGGAAGTTTTGATGGAGCGTCCGGCACCTGGTGTCCGCGTTAAAGCGGGCCGGATGTAGGGTTATGGTCGGGTAGTTCGCTGTTAGGTTGGACCTCGGCGGACTACCGAGACAACAGCTTGATTACAAATCAATTATCGTCATTCGCACTGCTGTCGAGCCTAGACACATGCAGGAGTCGAATAGCAGCAACCGCCACATAAGCGACGATTGGGCTGGCTGTTGCCTGGCGGTTCCTGTATAGTGTCTCAAGAATACTCACATTGAGCATATATGTGTCGCGACGCTATGTCAACTCGCGGCTCATTAATGCTCAAAAAGAGCAAAATGAAAGGACACGCCAATGGATTGGTCTCCGGATGTTGATCGTCAGAGCGCACGCGAAACGGATTTCATCGCGGCGGAGTTCGAATTCACCCCAGCGCTGGCTCGCGAGATGGAGCCCGTGTATGCGCGCGTGAAGCAGCACATTACGCCGCTAGAATGGCCGCTGGTCGCCCCCATGATCCGCGAGATTGAGGCGCTGAAGAAGACGCGGAACGCCGTGATCCTCGCCCACAACTATATGACGCCGGACATCTTCCACTGTGTCGGTGACATTCGTGGCGATAGTCTTCAGCTGGCGAAAGAGGCCGCCAATGCCGACGCCGATGTGATTGTTCAGGCCGGCGTGCATTTCATGGCGGAAACATCGAAGCTGCTGAATCCGGAGAGGACGGTATTGATCCCCGATCTCCGAGCCGGCTGCTCGCTCGCATCATCGATTACGGGTGCTGATGTACGCGCGCTGCGAGACGCTTATCCCGGCGTGCCTGTCGTCACGTACGTAAATACGTCGGCAGACGTAAAAGCGGAGACGGACATCTGCTGCACATCCGCCAACGCCGTCCAAATCGTTGAAAGCCTGGGCACGCGCCGTGTGATCCTCATCCCTGATGAGTATCTTGCGAAGTACGTCCAGACTCAAACGGATGTCGAGATCATTACGTGGAAGGGCCGTTGCGAGGTCCACGAGCAGTTCACGGGCGAGGAGTTGAACGAACTCCGCGAGATCGACCCGAGCGTCAAGATCATCGCGCACCCGGAGTGTCCGCCGGATGTCATTGCGGCCGCAGACTTCACAGGTTCGACGTCCGGCATGATCAACTACGTCAAGGACAAGCGACCACCCAAGGTCGTGCTCGTGACCGAATGTTCTATGGCGTCAAACGTGGCCGTTGAGGTCCCGGACGTCGAGTTCGTTCGTCCATGTAACATGTGCCCGCACATGAAACGCATTACGCTGGAAAACGTGCGCGACAGTCTGCGCCATTTGCAGCACGAAGTGTTCGTCGACGCCGAGATCGCAGGACGCGCCCGTGAGGCAGTCGAACGCATGGTGCGCGCAACGGCTTAAGCCAGTGCGCATAAGTTACGCCCAAGGCGGCTGCGCGCCGTTGCAACCATCAGCCATGGCACCCGACACAACAAGAATGCGTGGCATGGCTGAAATCCGGCAAGGGCCAATACCTGGAGAACCGCGAAGCGGCCCGCATTGGCGGGCGGCGTTAAAAGCTAATCGCACGCATCGCGCGGTTCAACGTCCACTATGAGTAACCGAATCGGTACGAAGAGGTCGCATGGCTGAGACGGAACACACCCCGTCCATTGTCATCGTCGGCGCCGGACTGGCCGGGCTTTACTGCGCCCTGAAGCTCGCTCCGTTGCCCGTGACAGTCATATCGCCTGTCCCGCTCGGCACTGGCGCGTCGAGCGCCTGGGCGCAAGGCGGGATCGCGGCAGCCGTCGGCCATGGCGATACCCCCGAGGCGCATGCGGCCGATACGGTTGCCGCGGGCGGCGGTCTCGTCGATCCCGAAATCGCGCTTGGCGTCGCGCGCGAAGCCGGCATGCGCGTGGCAGATCTTCTGCGGATCGGCGTTCCCTTTGACCAGGATGCGAACGGTCGGTTCATTCAATCGCGCGAAGCAGCGCACTCGAAACACCGCGTTGTTCGGGTCACCGGCGATCGCGCCGGACAAGCAATCATGTCGGCCCTGATCGCCGAAGTGCGGCGCAACGATCGGATCAGGATCATCGAGGGTGAAACGGTTGTTGGTCTTGATGCAAGCGACGGGCGACTGGAACTGCGTCGCGATGCATCCCGTCACGTCATCGAGGGCATCTCGCACGTTATTCTGGCAACCGGCGGTATTGGTGCGCTGTACGCAGCAACGACAAATCCGGCAATGTCGGCAGGCACAGGATTGGCCCTTGCTGTCAATGCCGGCGCCGAGATTTCCGATGCCGAGTTTGTGCAATTTCACCCAACGGCGATCGACGTTCCGGCCGACCCTGTGCCCCTTGCCAGCGAAGCGTTACGCGGAGATGGCGCCTGGCTTGTCAATGCGAACGGCGATCGGTTCATGACGGACCTTCATCCAGATGCAGAACTCGCCCCGCGCGATGTTGTCGCCCGGGCCGTCTTCAACGAACGCGCAGCCGGCCGCGGAGCCTTCCTCGACTGCCGGGATGCCATTGGTGCTGCATTCCCGGAGCATTTTCCCACCATTTACGCGATGTGCCGCACGCACGGCATCGATCCCGTTCGCGAACTCATCCCGGTCGCGCCGGCCGAGCACTATCACATGGGTGGCGTCAAAACGGACGCCAACGGCCGGACGTGCGTACCAGATCTGTGGGCCATCGGTGAAGTTGCAGCGACAGGTCTGCACGGCGCGAACAGGCTCGCGTCCAACTCTCTGCTGGAGACTGTCGTCTTCGCCGAGCGCGTCGCTTCGCAGATCCGCGACGGTAGTGCACCAACGCGCGATGCGACCGTCCGGACAACGCAAGCGCCGAATGATGTGACTGACGATGTCGAAAAAAGCGCGCGAACCCGCAGCGTCATTCGGCAAACGTTGAGCGATCACGTCGGCGTCGTCCGCACGGCACACGGCCTCAAAACCGCATTAGCGACCCTCGATGGCCTCATCCCACAGGCCGTCGAGGATCGGTTGGCCGTTACGGCCGCACGCCTCGTTGCGACGGCCGCACTCCGCAGGGCGGAGAGCCGTGGTGCCCATTTTCGCAGTGACTTCCCGGAACCCAATCCGCAACTGGCCGCGAGCGCCACACTGACGCGTTCGGATCTGCGGCCGACATCAACCCGCAAAGACTTGGCCCAATGACCGCGCACGTCCCTCCGTCTCCCGTCCCCCCTCACCTCGTGCGTGATGCCGTCAACACGGCGCTAGCGGAGGACCTCGGACTGGCCGGCGATATCACCACAACGGCAACGATCCCTGCCGACCGCCAAGCAACGGCGCACTTTCGCGCACGTGCATCCGGTATCATCGCGGGGCTGGGTGTCGCTGCCGAGACCTTTGCCACCCTTGACGCGTCCGTGACCTTCAACACTGATATGAGAGATGGTCAACGCGTTGCACCTGACACGACCATCGCAACAGTCGCCGGCAACGCACGCGCGATTTTGACCGGCGAACGCGTCGCCTTGAATTATCTGTCCCGGCTATCCGGCATCGCGACACAGACCCGCCGGTTCGCAGACGCAATCGCGCACACAAAGGCAACCGTCGTCGATACGCGGAAGACCACGCCCGGACTGCGAGCCCTGGAAAAGTATGCTGTACGCTGCGGCGGCGGCACGAACCACCGCGTCGGCTTGTTCGACGCCGTCCTCATCAAGGACAATCATATTGCCGTTGCAGGCGGGATAACGAATGCCGTTCGCGCGGCTCGGGCACACGTCGGGCACATGGTGAAACTGGAGGTCGAAGTCGACACGCTCGATCAGCTGGCGGAAGCCCTGACTCAGGAGATCGATGCCGTTTTGCTCGACAATATGGATCCGGACACATTGCGACGCGCCGTTGCTATGGTTGGCGGCAAGTGCCTCATGGAAGCCTCCGGCCGGATCTCGCTCGATACGATCTGCGCCGTGGCCGAAAGCGGCGTCGACCTGATCTCTGCAGGCGCCCTGACCCACTCGGCCGAAATTTTAGACATCGGGCTCGACATTACCATTTGATCATGTTGTGCCGTGGCGCGGCATGTAAGCGGCATACCAAACAGCATAAAAAATGTCACAAACTGTTAACTTGACATAGTACGGAGCACCTTGATCAGGCGCCGTTCACCCTCTTGGAACCACTTTTCAGGCACCTTATGTGAGTAATCTAGGCATGTTTGAAAACCCGACTTAGGGGACCTGACTGATATGGTAGAAGGCATTGTGATCTGGGGCGTCGTCATCCTGATTGCCGGTATCACGGGCGCCTTTGTTGCATCGAGCAAGAACCGCGACTGGTCCGCGTGGACGGCGTGGTCGATCATCTTTCCGCCATCTCTGCTGGTGCTTTTTCTCCTGCCGCGCAATCGCGGCCCGGCCCCGCGGCGCCCGACGCTGGATGAGGAAGACTTGCCCAGCTAGTCCATTATATGGGCAGATGATCACCCCAAAAATCGGTAGGCGGGAATTATCCCATGCCGGCCGGAAACAACCTTGTAATATCGGGCTCGGGCCTCTACTTACCCGGTATCGATTTTGGCCGGACAACATGGCCATGAGGCATCGGTTTGCCGAGCGCTGGTTAGGGACTCTACCAAAAATCGACGACGCCTGACCAACGTGCGTTCGCGCACGTTCGGGACTTGAAGTGAAACGGACGACGGAAGACACAGCACGATGGAAACCGGTACGGTTAAGTTCTACAACGAAACAAAGGGCTACGGCTTTATTCAGCCGGACAACGGCGGCAAGGACGTGTTCGTCCATGCCACGGCCCTGGAGCGCTGCGGAATGGGTCCGCTGCACGAGGGGCAGAAAGTTCAGTTTGATACAGAACTTGATCGCCGCTCTGGCAAGACGGCAGTCGCGAATATCGCTGCAGCGTAAGCGTTTCGTACTGCGGCGCTGTCAGCGCTAACTGAGACGAAATCAAGAGCCGCTCCCGTTTCGACGGGGCGGCTCTTGTTTTATGGCGAACACTCCCCGCTGCAGCAGCTGCAACGCCAAATATACTCTTATAGAGCTTATTTCTGTTTGGCACGAATAGCTGCCTGTGCCGCAGCAAGCCGTGCGACAGGCACCCGATACGGCGAGCATGACACATATGCGAGGCCGGCATCGTAGCAGAAAGCAACAGACGCCGGGTCACCCCCGTGTTCACCGCAAATGCCGAGCTTGATATCCGGTTTGGCAGACCGCCCGCGCTCGACCGCAATGCGTACCAAATCGCCGACACCACCGGTATCGAGGGACACAAACGGATCCGTTTCAAACACACCTTCGTCCGTGTAGTTGGTGATGATCGGCCCGGCATCATCGCGCGACAGACCGAGCGATGTCTGCGTCAAATCGTTGGTTCCAAACGAAAAAAACGCCGCACCCTCCGGCCCGGCAGCAATCTCGTCTGCACGCAAACATGCTCTGGGCAACTCGACCATGGTCCCAATCTGATAATCGAGCGTCACACCGGCCTTTTGCTCGACGGCGGCTGCCGTTCGCCGGATCACGCCGGCAAGAATGTCGAACTCTCGACGGTAGGCCACCAGCGGTATCATGACCTCAGGTATGGCCGGGACGCCATTTGCCGCGACCGCAACAGCAGCCTCAAAGATCGCTCTGGCCTGCATTTCAGTGATTTCGGGGTAACGAACAGCAAGGCGGCACCCGCGAAAACCCAGCATCGGATTGAACTCGGATAACTCCGACACGCGCCGGCGAAGCCGATCGACGGGAATTTCAAGCGCCTCAGCCACGGCTTCCTGCTCGGCGGTTTGATGGGGAAGGAACTCGTGAAGCGGCGGATCAAGCAGTCGAATCGTAACCGGGAAGCCCGCCATAATCTCGAAGATCGCCTGAAAGTCTTCGCGCTGCATCGGGAGGATTTTGGCCAGCGCCGATCGCCGACCGGCCTCGCTCTCCGCACAGATCATTTCGCGCATGGCAAGTATGCGCGCGTCATCGAAGAACATGTGCTCGGTCCGACAGAGACCGATTCCCTCCGCCCCGAAGTCACGTGCCTGCTGCGCATCACGAGGTGTATCAGCATTCGTGCGAACGCGCATGTCGCGCGCGGCATCAGCCCACGCCATGATCTTCGCGAAGTTGCCCGAAAGCTCGGGTTGACGCATGGCAACCCCGCCGAGGTAAATCTCACCCGTTGCACCATCGAGCGTGATGAGATCGCCCTGGCGCAGCGTTTCACCGCCGGCGAGAACTGTGCCCGCGCGGCTGTCGATGCGTAACGTACCTGCGCCCGTCACACACGGGCGTCCCATGCCGCGCGCAACCACGGCGGCATGGCTCGTCATCCCGCCTCGGGCGGTCAGAATGCCCGCCGCCGCGTACATGCCGTGAATGTCTTCCGGACTTGTTTCGACGCGGACAAGAATGACGTCGACGCCTTGCGCCTTGCGCGCCTCAGCCTCATCGGACGTGAAAACGATCTCACCGCATGCCGCCCCGGGCGACGCCGGCAGACCGCGGGCGATGACATGACGCTCTGCATCGGGATCAATCGTCGGATGCAGCAATTGATCGAGGGCGCCCGGCTCAATCCGCGCGACGGCCTCATCCTGCGAGATCACGCCGCCGTCCACCAGATCGACTGCGATCTTGAGTGCTGCGGCCGTCGTCCGTTTGCCGCTTCGCGTTTGCAGAATCCAAAGGCGACCTTCTTGGATTGTGAATTCGATGTCCTGCATGTCGCGGTAGTGACGTTCCAGGCGATCGAAGATGTCGGTCAATTCGCGAAACGTGTCCGGCATCAGCATCTCCAGTGAGGGATCCGTCTCGCCAGCCGCCTTGCGCGCATCTTCCGTCAACGGCTGCGGCGTACGAATGCCGGCAACAACATCCTCGCCCTGCGCATTGACTAGAAACTCACCGTAGATCGCGTTCTCTCCGGTTGACGGATTGCGCGTAAACGCAACGCCCGTCGCGCTTGTCGTACCGCGATTGCCGAACACCATCGCCTGCACATTCACCGCAGTTCCCCAGGCATCCGGTATCTGGTGCAGACGCCGATAGGTCGTCGCGCGCGCATTTTGCCACGACGCAAACACGGCCGACACGGCGCCCCAAAGCTGCTCGCGCGTGCCCATCGGGAATGGCGAACCCGTTTGGTCCTGAACGGCCTGCTTGTAGGCGGCGATCACGTCGAGCCAGTCTTCGGCGCCGAGATCGGTATCCAGCGCCTGTCCGTTCAGGTTCTTGTGGTTCTCGAGAATGTCCTCGAACACGCCGTGATCAACGCCGAGAACGACGTCGCCATACATTTGGATAAAGCGGCGATAGCTATCGAGTGCAAAACGCCGGTCGCCCGAACGCGCCGCAAGTCCCTCCACCGTTTGATCGTTCAACCCCAGGTTCAGGATCGTGTCCATCATGCCTGGCATTGAGGCGCGCGCGCCGGAACGGACGGAAACCAGAAGTGGGTTATCCGGATCTCCGAACGTGGCACCGACCGTTGCTTCGACAGCCGCCAGGGCCTGTGTCAGTTGGCCGTCGAGTTCAGGTGGGTACGACGAGTTGTTGGCGTAGAACGCCGAGCAGACCTCGGTGGTAATCGTGAACCCAGGCGGCACCGGCAAGCCAATGCTGGCCATCTCGGCAAGGTTGGCACCTTTGCCGCCAAGTAGATCGCGCTGCGCTGCCCGCCCGTCGGTCCGGTCCGCGCCGAACACGTAGACCCACTGCGGTTCGCCCGTCTTCACAGGAGCCTCATTCATGGCAACGCCTTTCTAAGTCTCTTGTTTCCATCGTCCCGTCTGATCCGCGGTCCATAGGCACGCCTTCAACGTCATTGCAATCTCGACGGATGGTCGACATAGGTCGAACGCGACATCTATCTAACAGAATCCGAGGGCCACAGGGCCGTCGCACAACTCGACGGCACCACCTGAATTGGGCATTGTCTGCGCGCAGCGGACGACAAGAGGGAAAACCCACACATGACTGAACATCTTGGTGCCGTTCTCAAACACCTCGACGCGCACCGCAACGACGCCTTGGACCGCCTGTTCGAGTTCCTGAAAATCAGCAGCATCTCGACAGATCCGGCCTTTTCAAAGGACTGCATGGCTGCGGCCGAATGGTGTGCCGGTCAATTAATGGACATCGGGTTTGACGCACGGGTCGAGAAGACGGCCGGGCACCCGATGGTGGTTGGGCATGACCGGGCGAAAGTCGCCACGGGCACGCCACACGTCTTGTTTTACGGCCATTACGATGTCCAGCCCGCTGATCCAATTGAACTCTGGAAGAGCAGCCCGTTCGAGCCCAAGCTCGCGACTGAGAAAGGCAACGGCAAGGTCATTGTTGCACGCGGCGCCCAGGACAACAAAGGCCAGTTGATGACGTTCTTCGAGGCGATGCGCGCTTGGAAAGCCGTCGCAGGAGAACTTCCCGTCGCAGTATCTGTCCTCATCGAAGGCGAGGAAGAAACGGGCAGTCCAAGCCTGCCGGCCTTCCTCAAAAAACGCGGTAAAGAACTGCGCGCAGACCTAGCCCTGGTCTGCGATACTGGTCAATGGGACAAAGATACGCCCGCGATCACCACGATGCTACGTGGCATTGCGATGACGGAGATCATCGTCCACGGCCCAAGCCTGGATTTGCATTCCGGCATGTACGGCGGCCCGGCGACAAATCCGATCCGGGCTCTCTCACATGCACTCGCGGCACTGCACGACAACGGCGGCCGTGTCCGCGTTCCCGGCTTTTATGATGGCATCAAGACCTTACCGGCCCGGCAGCGCAAGCAGTGGCGCGAACTCGACTTCAACGAGGCGGACTTTTTGGAGCAGGTCGGTCTCAGCAATTCGGCCGGCGAAACCCGATACTCCGTCCTCGAGCAGCTTTGGGCGCGGCCCACCGTCGAGATAAACGGGATCACCGGCGGCTATCAGGGCACCGGCTCAAAGACCGTGATTCCATCACGGGCTTCAGCAAAGCTGACCTGTCGACTGGTCCCCGGCCAGAACCCGCAACATGTCCTGAAGGAGCTTCAGGCCTTCCTCAGGCAGCAATTGCCAGACGACTGCAAAGCCGAGTTCCTCTATGGCAGTGGCGGCGGTGCCATCGCGTTCGATTCCAGCGGACCGGCCTTTCAGATGGCTGCATCCGCGCTGGAAGATGAATGGGGTAAGCCACCTGCGATGATGGGCTCGGGAGGTTCGATCCCAATCGTCTCGGCATTTCAGGCTGAGCTTGGCATGGACAGCCTTCTGATCGGCTTCGGCCTTGACGACGATCGTATTCACTCGCCAAACGAAAAATACAACCTGACCAGTTTTCGAAAGGGCAGCCGCAGCTGGGCTCGTATTGTTGCCGCGCTTGCCGCTCAAAAGGATAATCGCCGCGCGCGCCGTTAGCACATCCCGCGTGCAAGTCTCACACTGTGAGCCGGTGCTGTGCGCCGGCCAACTATACTCTCAGGACAACGCTATGACTTCGAACATCCGTTCGCTTCACGTCCGCAACGCCATCGGCCTCATGGGCCTTGCCATGTTGATGTCCATTGCATTGGCGGACACAGGGACGGCACAACGGTATGACCGGCGCGCTCCAGAAGCTGGCGTCTTCGACTACTACACACTCGTCTTGTCCTGGAGCCCGACATTCTGTGCGGAGGAGGGCAATCGACGGCGCTCGCGGCGTCAGTGCGACCCGCGCGGCGGACGCCCCTATGCGTTCGTGTTGCATGGCCTGTGGCCACAGTACGAACGCGGCTTTCCAAACAATTGTCGGATCGGGCGCCGACCATTTGTGCCTGATCGTGTGATCGACGACATGATTGACATCATGCCGGCACGCGGCCTGATCATTCATCAGTATCGCAAACACGGGACATGTTCCGGCCTGAGACCGGCACCCTATTTCGCACTAGCGCGTCGTCTCTTCGACAGTATCAAAATCCCGCAACGGTTCATTGCGCCGCGCAAACCTCAAACGGTTTCTCCGCAAGATGTCATTGAGGAGTTCATCGCTGCGAACCGCGGACTACGGCGCGATATGATGACGGTGTCGTGTCGCCGTCGCAGCGGCAACCGGATGCGCGAAGTCAAAATCTGCTTCACGCCGGACGGACAGCTTCGGGCCTGTGGGGCGAACGAAGGGCCAAGAAGGATGTGTCGCGCGGACCGGATGTTCGTACCGCCGGTCAGAGTTCGGCGCTAAAACACACCCACCAAAGATGGACATGATCTGAGGGCGCGGCCTGTCGCAGTCCCGCGCTCTGGAAGCGCGGATCCTAAGCCTGATCTTGGCTCGACATGAGTTCGAGCCAGTCTCGTCGCCGTGTCTGATGACGTTTGCGTCGCGCCGTCGGCATCTCGTGCCGCTCGTACTGAACGCCGGGGAAAAGGATGATCTCGGCAGATCCTTCCATTGAATCGCCGTCGGTCACCGTGGTTGCGTGCTTCGATAATGATATAATTGTAGCCATAGCTGCGTTGGTCGCTACATCGGTTCAAGTGTTAAGGTCACAGTCAAACTCAACCATTACGCAACCGTTTCGCTGTACCCATCGCAACAGTTTGCACGCGAAATCTCTCATTAATCGGATCACTGCTTTGCGTGATTTGGTCAAGCGACAAGCGCGCGCCTCGCCTTCGAAGCGCCACATTTGCTCAAAACTGAGTCTTTCTGATAACAGTTTTGAGCATTACGGATTTTGCAAGTAAGTTCAGGCGTCTCTGCTGCGCCGCATACAGATCAAACTAGTTCGCCATCCAGGGCTCAAGAGCAATCAGGCCTGGCTTGCGCCGCACCTCGACAATCCAGAGATCGCGATCGAATTCGAGTTGCTGGCTCAAGAATGTATCGGCATCTGGTTCCGGCACCAGCTCAGCCCCGAGCTGACGCACGAAAACACGATCCTGTGGTGTGTCAGACAAGCCCATCGGCGCCGGCCCGAACACATCAGCCAGGTTGGGCGGCTCGAACAGCTTGATGTAGATCGCACCCGCGTCGTTGTCGCCGTGATGCACGACAACGGGCATCCCTCCGGCGCCCGCGCTGGAACGAAGAAATGCGTGCACCCAGACTTCTGATTTCAGTTGCATGACTGACGCTCACCAAACAGACGATCGCGGCGCTGCGTTGGCAACGCCTAAAGCTTGTCGCGCCAAATCGGATTCACAATCAAGGCTGTCTTTATGTTGCGCTGTTCGCGAGTTTTTACGTACGCTACCGCTCGCGACAAGCGCTCGCGGCTTGAGCGCGCTTTAGTTGGCGCTGTTCGCAGGCTCGCGGCTCGAGCGCGGGCTATCCTGAGAGCACTGTTTCAGGCCGCGAACGCGGCCCGGCGCGTTGCGCCGCCCCCAACGCGGGTGCTCCCGCGTTGGGCGTTTCAAATATCGAGATGGCGTTTTCGCCATCTCGATGGAGGGCCCGAGCGAAGCGAGGATTAGCCCGTGAGCGAAAGCAAGCAAGAGGGGCGCGCATACAATGCGACACGCTTTAAGGAGCTGACGACAGTTTGATGCTGTTGGTCATGCGTGCCAAGCGCGCAACCAGCGGCGCGGAGATCCGCCCTGTTTCCGGCATGCCATGTTTGCGCTCGAAGGATTTGATCGCCACCTGCGTCCGGCGTCCGACTCGACCGTCGATTCTCCCGACCGAAAACTCCAACTTGGTTAGCGCAGTCTGAACGGCGCGAACGACCGTGCGGACCTCGTCCGTAACACGCCCTGCACCGACGCCGGGCGCCCGTTGGCGGCCAAGCAGAAGCGCCTCGAGCAGGCCGTCACTAGCGCGCGCCGTGAGCGGCAGACCATGGTCAAATTCGAACGCCATGATGGCTGCGCGACTCAAGGCCGTATCCTGGCCATCCTCTTTGAGTTCGCCGTAGCCGACGCGATTGAGCTCACGTTGAACCGCACGCAGCAATGTCCGTTTTTTCCCGGCATCTTTGGCATTTGCAGCGGCAGAACCGCGGTCCGCAGATGTGTCGGTGGCGCCGTCCGACACGACGACCGAACTCATAGCGCGCGGGTCGTGCGGCGTTTGCAAAGCGATCATGTTCAGTGCGACGCCAAAGCACATAACCAGAAAGGTTGCACTCAGCACGCGTACGCGATTGGCCGTCATGGGTCACCGGATCGCTGGACTGCACTGCTGCCACGATGCCACTTGGCGGTTAATGGCATGTTAACCGTCTCTGGGTGGAACTTCTTAATCAGTGTTGCCCAGAGCTTGCCAGCTTCGCTCGATTGGGCGCAGCAACTTGCACCATCTGTCCAGACACCACCGCTAGGATTCAGGCTATCGACGCGTCTTCGTATCCGACGCGTTCGACGCATCTAGTCGTTACCATGAGACGGAAGGTTCGTCTGTAATGATCCGCCTAGGATTGGCACTAGTCCTACTCGTCACGCTGATACCCGCGGACGTCGACCGCGAAACTGGAACGTTCGTGGCAAACGAAACGCCGCGGCCGTTCTGCGAACGCAATCCCTATACCTGTGCAGCCGGCTATGAGTTGGCAGATGGTTTCATCCTGAAAACGAAAGCCCTCACAAAAGTCGGCTTGCAGATGCTGCAAGACAGTTTCCGGCCGCCGTCCGAACAACCATGGGCCAAGCCGGCATCTTACGACGCTCACGATCGCGAGCGAACCAGCACCCTCCGGGTCGAAGATCGCGAGCTTCCGTGGCAAGGATTTGCGGACCGCAAAAGCTTTGCATCACGGGCGGTGGACTCTCGCCGCGTTCGCTAAGGCCACGTCATTCAGCCGCGTGCGGCGTTGCGACGAGGTGCGCACCTGCTTGCGCCCACGCGCGCACCCACTTAGGTCAGTCTTGGGACCAGCACTGCCGTGCAAGAGCGGCAGTGCTGTTGTGCCAGTTCGTCGTCGGCGAGGTCTGCACCGTGGGGACGCACAATGTCGTTTGAGGACATTCGAGAGAACTTCCAACTCCTGGATGAGTGGGAGGACCGTTACAGATATCTCATTGAGCTCGGCCGCGCGTTGGAGCCGTTGGAAAACGAACTTAAGACCGACGCCACCAAAGTACGCGGATGCGCAAGCCAGGTATGGATGGTGTCCCAGGCGGTTGCCGACCCGAACACGCACGAGACGACGTTGCAAATTCGCGGCGAAAGTGATGCCCACATTGTCCAGGGCTTGATTGCCGTTCTGCTGGCGATCCACAACAACCAAACGCCGAAAGCCCTGCTCGCAACAGATACGGACGCCCTGTTTGCAGAGCTTGGCTTGCGAGAACACCTCACGCCGCAACGTTCAAACGGCTTGGCCTCAATGATTGCGCGCCTCCGCACCGACGCAGAACGTCTGCAGAAAACAGATTGAAGCTCGTCGCACCAAGTCAGATTCACGTCTTTAGTTTGCGCTGTTCGCACGCGAGTCTTTGATGGCGCTGTTCGCAGGCTCGCGGGCTCGCGGCTCGAGCGCTGGCCAGCCGTCAGGCACACCAGGCCGCGAACGCGGCCTGGCGCGTTGCGCCGCCCCCGCGGAGGGCCCGGCCAAAGGCCGGAATAGCCCGCGAGCGAAAAACAACAAGCGCGGGCTAGCCTGCGAGGACGATACCCAGGCCGCGAACGCGGCCCGGCGCGTTGCGCCGCCCCCGCGGAGGCCCGAGCGAAACGAGGAATAGCCGTGAGCGAAAACAAGCTCAAGCGAAGCACATATAATGCGACACGCATTCGTTCTCCCGAGACAAGGCTGAAACCAGCCGGTACTGCTGCCACACGCGCCGACAAGTGGGCAATCACTCACAGTGTGATGGATTGAAGCTTCAGTTCACCATCATCCGGGCTGAACACCGCCCGGACTCTAGCGTTCGACAGGCCGTAGTGACGCGCCAGTTCGCGCAGCCCGATGGCCAGGACCAACTTCGATGACCGTTGCGGCAGACCGTGAGACTTCTCCACTTGCGCAAGCCCCATACCGTGGCAACAGACATCCACGACAAGGCGCGCGACGCGAGGATCTGCCGTTTCCAGCGCCCGCGCAATGCGTTGGCGTGCGGCAATCGTAAGATCCAGCACTTCGGAAAAACCATTCTCGTATCGCGGCTCCGACGGACCAGTTTCCCGTCCGGCCGACCAATCGCTTGTCGTGCGCATCCCCATGGTCGCTTTCAAGAAATCCACCCGCAGCCGCTCAGCAGCTTCAAACTCGACGTCGGAAATCAAGGATCGCCCGTTTTTTCCCGAACGCTGGCGCAGCCAGGCCAACGGACTATCGGACCTGCCGGCCGCTTGAGTGTCATGTGCCGCGCCGCGCTGAGTCCGGAGCCGTCGCACGCGCTGCCGTCCAGCGTCGGAGAGAATGAGGCGCCGACTGATGTCGCCCGACAGATAACCACCACGCACGCCCATTTGGACATACCGCATGGCGATGGACCGCAACGGACTGTTACCCTCCGTCAGTCCGGCGCGTTTCACAACGTAATGGCGTTGTTCGTGTTCACCGATGTCACCATCGGCTAGCGGTTCAAGAAAGGCTCCGCGCACAGCGAGCGCTGTCAAGATACGGTCCAGTTGGCGATGGCTCATCTCTAGAACGACTCCTGATCTTCTAAAACCATGGGCAGGATGGCTTGGGTCAGAATTATGCTGGAGCTGAGCTCCAAGAGGTCCACAGCGCGATCAAACTCAGCATCCTCGCGCGCCTCTTCGATAACCACGCAGGCATGCGCAACTGTGGTTCGGTCGCGCTCAAACATCTGCCCGACTTCCGTGAGCGACCGACCGCACGCTGTGTGCGCGAGATACATGGCAACCTGGCGCGCACGCGCGACCCGCGCGCGTCCGCGTGTCGGCATCCGCAGCAGCGTCTCATCGAGTTGGAACGCGCTCGCCACAAGCTTCTCAAGGCTGTTGCGCAGAATGAAGCGCAGCTCGACCGCTCTCCGGCCTGTTCGAGTGATCGCGTTCACCTGGCGCGACATTGGCCCCAACCGACGACTTATCGAGATTGCACACATCGACCTGCTGCCAAGGATCCTATCGGGCTCGCTCGGCCAATTATCGAATTGGCAGCACCCGGAGTTTCCGAAAACGTTACGATGTTGGTGAACGGCGGGGATAGCCCGTAGTACGGTTAATTCGGAGGAATAGACGTTGGTGCAATAGCGCTGTCGCGACAGCTGAAAACCCAGCGCGTCGCAGTCAAAGGAAATGTTTCAAACAAGCCAAAATGGCTGGATCATTTCAGCCGAATGCAAAACGGCTTTGCCGCCCCGACGTCGAGCAGCCGCACCTCACGAAGCCGTAGTGATGCGCCTCAGCGCCGCCGGGTGCCGAGCCCCATACGCTTTGCCATTGCGGAACGTGCCTTACGATAGTTCGGCGCAACCATCGGATACTCATGGGGCAACCCCCAACGGTCGCGATACTCCTCTGGTGTGAGATTGTATCGCGTTCGCAAATGACGTTTCAAAGACTTATACTTCTTACCGTCTTCAAGACAGATGATATAATCTGGAAAAATAGATTTCTTTATGGGAACTGCCGGCTTCAGATCTTCTTTGGCCGGCGTCGGTTGATCTTTTGCAGCCGCACGCAGCGCATTGCTCACGTTCGTGATTAGAATGGAGACTTCGCCCGGTGAAATCTCGTTATGGCTTACAAACGCCGACACAATCTCAGCCGTAAGATCAACGATGGATGAGGATTGATCACGATCCATCTACATTTCTCCGTCGGCCAGACGCAATGTTTGGCCAGTGCGCAGAACCGAAGTGAGCAAGCTCCCAGTCCTGCAAGCTTCAACACTGACACGCGGCCGTCGCGCGGCCACATCAGAAGGACTCATGCACGTATTGCAAAGTAGCCAACCGCAAAATGGCGTGTTTACAAAACAATGTCACCAAGAATTACTTGCTGAAGACTACCGAAAGCAAGAACTTCTCTGCGAACTTGGACCAATTACTATCATATCCGGCGTACAACAACACCCGACACTGATCTGAAATCCCGCAAATCTGTGCTCATGTGCTCGCGTGATAGCGATGCTTGCAGCCTAGTCTGCGGCCCACAGTGCAAGCGCACAGGTTTCGCAGCCACAGAGCCTATCCGTCGTGACAGTTGCTTGACAGGCCCCCAACTTCGTCGGCAAACCTGTGCGCATCACGACCGGCCCCACCGCGCAAGTTGCCCAGTTTATCAGAGGAGGTTTGTTTGCGATCGCTGACGCTGTTGGTCGCACTTGCGGCATTCTGGCTCGCACTGTC
The DNA here is from genome assembly GCA_039186015.1 of Pseudomonadota bacterium. GTDB lineage: Bacteria > Pseudomonadota > Alphaproteobacteria > Rhizobiales > Hyphomicrobiaceae > JBCBWG01. Next base: position 10,035 of record JBCDAH010000030.1, on the reverse strand, counting down.
CGGACACTACAAGCCTCTGCTCCTTGGGATCGGAGCTGTTGTCGTGGTGCTGGCCGTCGTCCTCGCGCATCGCATGCGGATTGCTGACGAGGAAGGTGTCCCGGTTGAATTTGTTCCCGGCACACTTCTGTACATGCCGTGGTTACTCGTCGAGATCCTGAAATCGTCTTGGAACGTCGCGCTCATAATCATCAATCCGCGCTTGCCGATCAGCCCGACGATGACGGTGGTCCGCGCCAGTCAGTCGTCACCCGTTGGCGTCAATGTCTACGCGAATTCAATCACGCTGACGCCGGGAACCGTCACCACCGGGGTCGACGACACGTCGCTCACCATCCACGCACTGGCCCGTGATGGTGCTGACGACATCGAGACTGGGCGGATGGACGCCCACGTGACGTCGATTTTCGGCTGAGGGGGAGGACCAGCAAAATGTTCATTGTCGCGACCGTTGCGATCCTAGTCGCACTCACGCTTGCAGTTGTCCGCGCAATTGCCGGACCCACGGTTTTTGACCGTGTACTGGCGGCGAACACCATTGGCTCGCTGGCCATTTTGCTACTGGCAAGCGTTGGGTTCCTTCTCGGCCGGCCGGAGTGGCTGGATATCGCCTTGACCTATGGCTTCCTCAACCTGATCGGCACACTGACGGCCCTGAAATTCTTTCGGCACGGCAACCTGGCCTATGATCCGACCGACGATGGAAAGGCGGGATAAGATGGAACAATTTCTAGCAGCGGCCAGCTGGGTCTGTATTTGCGTCGGCAGCTTCTTTGTCGTGACGGGAGCGATTGGTTTGCTGCGCCTGCCGGATGTCTATGCGCGCATTCACGCCGTCAGTTTGATCGAAGGTGCTGGCGCCGGCTTTATTCTTTTGGGGCTCGGCCTCCAGGCCGGGTTCACCCTGATCGCCGTGAAGCTGCTGTTTATCTTCCTGGTGATTTTGTTCACGGTTCCAGTGGCAACCCATGCTGTTGCGCAAGCCGCTCTTGTCGCGGGCATCGAGCCACAACTCGATGAGGACAGACGCACCCCCGCGAAGTCCGACGACGTGTGAGGACAACGAGCCGTGGAACTCTACATTAACATGGTCTTGTTGACGCTTTTGGCGGCCGTCACAGTCGCGATCATTCGTCAGCGAAATCTGTTCGGAGTCGTCGTTCTCGCCGGCGCGTACAGCTTCCTGATGGCAAGTGTGATGCTCGTGCTCGATGCGGTCGACGTCGCTATGACGGAAGCCTCGGTGGGCGCCGGAGTTTCAACGGTTTTTTTTCTGGCGACGCTGCATCTGACCAGATCGATGGAGCTTAAGCCGGCGCCGCGCTTTCTGGTGCCTGCCGGCTTCAGCATTCTTCTGGTCGTGATTCTGATTTACGGCACGTTTGACTTACCCGCATTCGGCCTCGCCACAGCGCCGGTCCACGTCCATGTCGCGCCGCATTACATCTCGCAGAGCATTCCTGAGACAACCGTGCCCAACGTCGTCACAAGTGTGCTTGGCAGCTATCGCGGCTTCGACACACTCGGTGAGACAACGGTTGTATTCACCGCCGCACTCGGCGTGCTGCTTCTTCTGCGGCGACGCAGGCGATCGTCCGATCAAAGTTCGGAAAAGGACGCAACAGAATGAGACTTGATCTGATCTTGAGGATCACAACCAAACTGATCCTTCCGTTCATCATTGTGTTCGCGCTTTACGTTCACTTCCATGCCGACTTCGGACCGGGCGGCGGGTTTCAGGCCGGTGTGATCATTGCGGGCATGTTCATTCTGTACGCGATCATCTTTGGCAATTTCGCAGCCCGACAGGTTGTCCCGCAGCCCGTTGCGGAAGCGATGGTCCCGTTAGGCGTCATCATCTTTGCAACAGCCGGCCTGCCGGCGCTGATGTTTAACGAGAATTACCTCAACTACAACGTGCTCGCCTCTCATCCCGAACACGGACAGCATCTTGGGCTGATCTGGATCGAGGCCGGCGTTATCATCACGGTGGCCGGATCGATGCTCTCGATCTTCTACGCGTTGGTCGAGAGGGGACGATAATGGACGCGTTCCAGGTTATCGCGGCGCACTACAATTACGCAGTCACGATCTTTCTCATGGTCGGCGGTCTGTACATTGTTGTGGCCCGCGGCAACATGATCAAGAAGCTGATTGGCCTCTCGCTGTTTCAGACATCAGTCTATTTGCTTTATCTCTCTGCCGGGAAAATCGTCGGCGGCACGCCACCGATTCTCGCTCCGGAGTATCAGGTTTATTCGAACCCGCTTCCCCATGTTTTGATCCTCACGGCAATCGTCGTCGGCATTGCAACCGTAGCCCTCGGTCTGGCGCTAACGGCACGTATTCAAGAAGCTTACGGGACCATTGAAGAGGATGAGCTTTACGATACGCGAGGTCGGCAGGAATGAGCACGGCCTCCGGCGCGGCATTCGCGCTTAAGGACCATCTCGCCATGCTTGTCGTGGTGACGCCACTTCTCGGCTCCGGCGTTGTCGCGATGTTGCCGCGCGGCGCCGCGAGCTGGGTGGTGACGACGGCCATCACATTCGCCACTATGGCGTTTTCAATCCTCCTGCTATGGGAGGTGCAGGAACGCGGCGTGATATCCTATGCAATTGGCGGGTGGCAACCGCCGATCGGCATCGAGTATCGCGTCGACATCCTTAATGCATTCGTCTTGGCAATCGTCGCAACAATGGGCGCCGTGACAATGCCGTTTGCCTTGCGCAGCGTTCCAAGCGACGTCAATCCGGCATCGCAACCTTGGTTCTACGCGATCTACCTGTTGTGCCTGACTGGCTTACTTGGCATGGCCGTCAGCGGCGACGCGTTCAACATCTTCGTCTTTATGGAGATCTCGTCACTCGCGACGTACGTCCTGATTGCAATGGGGCGCGACAAGCGCGCGCTTCTGGCCGCCTATCAGTACCTGATCATGGGCACGATCGGCGCCACGTTCTACGTGCTCGGCGTCGGGCTCTTGTACATTGTCACCGGAACACTGAACCTCGCCGATATCGCAGGTCGCATCGGTGATGCCTATGCCGTCCATCCGCGCCCGGTGATGGCGGCGCTGGCCTTTTTGATCGTCGGCATCAGCCTCAAACTCGCGCTATTCCCGCTGCACGTCTGGTTGCCCAACGCCTATACCTTTGCGCCACCGTTCGCGACGGTCTTCCTGGCGGCAACGGCGACCAAGGTCGCGGTCTATGTCCTTTTGAGGATTTACTTTGGCGTGTTTGGCGCCGCGATAGACGTCAGCGCGCTCCCCATCGCTGAAGCCCTCCTTGTCTTGGCGATCGTCGCCATGTTCGTCGCGTCGATACTGGCGTTTTACGAAAACCGTATCGAACGGATCCTGGCGTACTCTTCGGTCGCCCAGATCGGCTACATCATACTCGGCATCAGCCTCGCAAACGAAAATGGCCTGACCGGCGGCATCGTGCACATCCTCAATCACGCGGTTTCGAAAGCGCTGCTGTTTCTCGCGATCGGCGCCGTCACGTATCGGCTGGGCCACCCCTACCTCGAGCAACTCAGTGGAATCGGCCGCAAGATGCCGGTTACGACAGCGGCGTTTGTGCTTGGCGGCCTGAGTATAATCGGCGTGCCCGGCACAGCAGGATTTGTCTCGAAATGGCAGCTCAGCATGGGCGCGATCGACGCTGAAATGCCGCTCTTGGTGTTCCTGATTGTCGCGAGCTCGATCATTTCCGTGCTGTATATCGGCCGCATCATCGAAGTCGCCTACTTCCGTCCGGTTTCAAAAGACTGCGAGCGGGCCACAGATCCCGGACTGACGATGCTCATACCGATCGCACTTATGGCGGCTGCAACCCTTTACTTCGGGATCGACACCGCACTTTCCGCCGACATCGCCCGTGACGCGGCGAAACTCATTCTGACGGGGCTTAAGTCATGATCGCGGCAAGCCCTGAGACATTGATGATCGCGGCCATGCTCGTGCCGTTCGCGGCCGCGCTGCTTTTGCCGCTGTTCCATGCCGTTCCGGCCATTCGCGAAGGCATCACGCTCGGCGCAGCGGCGGCACTCGCCGTTATCGTGATCAGCCTCGTCCCGCACGTGATGGCCGGGGCGCAACCGGAAGTCCTGAATTGGGAACTGTTTGCCGGCGTATCGATCGGTTTTAAACTCGAACCGCTCGGCATGTTGTTTGCGGGCGTGGCCGGTTCGTTATGGGTTATCAATTCGATCTACTCGATCGGGTATATGCGGGCCGGCGATGAACCGCGACAGACGTCTTTCTATGTGTGCTTCGCCATCGCCATCGCCAGCGCGATGGGGCTCGCATTTTCGAAAAACCTGCTCACGCTGTTTCTGTTCTACGAAATCCTGACGCTGTCGACCTACCCACTGGTCGCCCACAAAGGCAACGACGCGGCCAAAGCTGGTGCGCGGATCTACATGGTGCTGCTGCTCGGCACGTCGATGGGGCTGCTGCTTCCAGCAATGATCCTGACTTTTGGCGCCGCTGGTACGTTGGAGTTTACCGCCGGAGGTATCCTGTCCGGCAAAACCGATACAACGACCATGGCATGGCTTCTGGTGATGTTCGTGTTCGGCATCGGGAAGGCGGCGATCATGCCATTCCACTTCTGGCTGCCGTCGGCGATGGTCGCACCGACACCCGTCAGCGCGCTCTTGCATGCCGTCGCCGTGGTCAAGGCCGGCGTGTTCACGATGCTCAAGGTCATGGTCTATGTGTTCGGTATCGAGACGTTGACCGAGACCGGCATAAACGAGCCGTTGATTTACTTCGTATCGTTCTGTCTGCTTGCCGCCTCGATCGTTGCCTTGATGCAGGATAACTTGAAGGCGCGTTTGGCCTATTCCACCGTTAGCCAGCTCGCCTATATCGTGCTTGCCGCGCTCCTTGCCACGTCTACCAGTATCGTCGGCGGCGGGTTGCATGTTGTTACGCACGCAGCCGGCAAGATCACGCTGTTCTTCTGCGCCGGTGCGATTTACGTGGCCGCGCACAAAACAGAGATCAGCGAGCTCGACGGCATTGGACGCAAAATGCCGGTGACGATGATCGCATTTCTGATCGGCTCGCTGTCGATTATCGGATTGCCGCCATTTGGGGGCGTCTGGTCGAAATGGTTCATCGGCATGGGCGCGCTGGACGCCGGATACACGATTGCCGTGGCGGTGCTGATGCTATCGTCACTTCTGAACGTGGCCTACCTCCTGCCAATCGTTGCGCGCGCCTTTTTCAGGCCGCTGCCAGGCGTTGCTCCCGACCAGCCGGTTCAGCTGGCCGAAGCGCCGCTGGCGTGCATCGTGCCCTTGAGCTTGACCGCGCTCGCTTGTCTCGTGCTGTTCTTCGCCGCGGAACCCATCACGGAGATGGTTGCCATGGCGGTGACCGAACGCCCGGCAATACCGGAGACCGCCAATGCCCGATAACCCCGACAAACACCACGACGGACCACCGTCAGATCCGAGTTGGTTCGAGCGGCCGGGTACAGTGCGACTAATCCTCTGGGCGCTCTACATTGCTTGCGCCGGCGTTTTCTTTGCCGACATCGCCATACCGAAACACGGGCCATTCGCGATCGAGTACATCTTCGGCTTTTATGCGATTTACGGCTTCGTCGGCTGCGTTGGCCTGGTCCTGGCTGCGAAAGAACTGCGCCGCCTCTTGATGCGGCCCGAGGACTACTATGATCGGTGAATTGAACCCCGGCCTGATCCTGATCGTCGGCGCTTTGCTGATCCCGGTCGCACCGCAGTTCTTGCGTGGCGTGATTACGCTCGTCCTGCCGATTATTGCCGCGTATCACCTCGTGAACCTGCCGCTCGGCAACATGGGCATCATACCGTTGTTCGGTTACGAGCTGGTCACCCTGCGCGTCGATCGGCTGTCGTTCATATTCGGCCTCATATTTCTGCTGGCAGCCTTCATGGCGGCGATCTACGCCCTGCACGTGAAGGGCTGGGTCGAGGCCATGACGTCTCAGATGTATGCCGGCAGCGCGGTGGGCGCCGTGTTCGCCGGCGATCTCGTCACGCTGTTTGTCTTCTGGGAAATCACCGCCATTACGTCAGTGTTTTTGATCTGGGCCCGCCGGACGGAAAGCGCGTTCAATACCGGCATGCGCTATCTGGTGATTCAGGTCGGTTCCGGCGTGATCCTTCTGGCCGGCGTTATGTTGCATGCGCACGCGACAGACTCAATCGCATTTGACCAGATCGGCAAAATTACACTCGACAGCGATTGGTCCGCTGTCCCAATCGCGACCTGGCTGATCCTCCTCTCGTTTGGCATCAAAGCGGCGTTCCCGCTTCTGCACAACTGGCTGCAGGATGCCTATCCTGAAGCCACCGTCAGCGGCACCGTCTGGCTCTCTGCATTCACGACAAAGCTCGCGATCTACGCATTGGCCCGCGGGTTCGCCGGGTCCGATCTGCTTGTTCCGATCGGGGCGACGATGACGGCTTTTCCGATCTTCTATGCCGTGATCGAGAACGATCTGCGGCGCGTGCTGGCCTATTCGCTGAACAACCAGTTGGGCTTCATGGTCGTCGGCGTCGGCATCGGGACCGAACTTGCCATCAGCGGAGCCGCGGCACACGCCTTCTGCCACATCATCTACAAAGCCCTCTTGTTCATGAGCATGGGTGCCGTCCTGTACCGCGTCGGAACCGTCAAAGGATCGGAACTGGGCGGCCTGCATAAGTCGATGCCATGGACAACGGTGTTCTGCATCATCGGCGCCGCATCGATTTCAGCTTTCCCTCTATTCTCCGGCTTCGTCTCCAAGTCGTTGATTATCTCAGCGGCCATGAAGGAAGGCTACTTCTGGACCTGGTTGATCTTGCTGTTCGCATCCGCTGGCGTATTTCACCATTCCGGCATCAAGATCCCGTACTTCGCCTTCTTCGCGCACGACAGCGGCAAGCGTTGTCAGGAAGCGCCATTCAATATGCTGCTGGCTATGGCGATTGCCGCTGCGCTCTGCATCGGAATTGGTGTCGCGCCGGGCATGCTCTACGACATTCTGCCATACGACGTGACGTACCACGCATACACGACCGAGCACGTCCTCACGCAGCTGCAGCTTCTGCTGTTTTCGGCGCTCGCGTTTGCCGTCTTGATGCAAACCGGGCTATATCCGCCGGAGCTTAAGTCGACGAACCTGGACAGCGATTGGTTCTATCGGAGACTGGGTTACAACATCGCAGCCACCTTGCTTCTGATGAGCCGCGAGACGTGGCGCGGTCTCTCGCGTGCGGCAACCGCGGCAGTTAGCCGTCTCGAACGCAACATCAATCGCTCTCATAACCCGGAGAGCGTGTTAGGCCGCACGTGGCCGACCGGGTTGATGGCGTTCTGGGCAACGGTCATGCTGGGCGCATACTTGGTCCTGTTGTACTTCCGCTGATGGGCTGCCGCCACGAGTGTGCCTGATGTGCCGGCCAGATTTGCCAAAACATGCCGCGCAAAGAGGGATACGTGCCATGACAGAGACTTCCACTCCGAAACCACCGCGCGCGGAAGCCAAGCCATCACATGCGACGTGGCATGGCGAGACGCTGACAGATAACTACACCTGGCTGCGCGCCGACAATTGGCAGGACGTGATGCGCGATCCTGCGCTGCTCGACGCAGACATTCGTGCGTATCTTGAGGCCGAGAACGCCTATACGGCCAGCGTGCTTGCGGATACGGAGGCCCTTCAAGAGACGCTGTTTCAGGAAATGAAAGGCCGCATCAAGGAAGACGATAGCTCCGTTCCCGCGCCGGATGGCTCGTGGCAATACTATACGCGCTTTGAGACGGGCCAGCAGTATCCGCTCATCTGCCGCAAACCGCGCGACGCCGGCGACGACATGTCATCTGAGCAGGTGATGCTCGACGGAAATCGCGAGGCTGAGGGCAAGCCGTACTGGCGGCTGGGCGCGACGGCACACAGCCCCGACCATCGGTATCTGGCCTACGCTGTCGACGAGAACGGATCGGAGTACTTCACAATTCGCATTCGCGATCTTGAGAGCGGTGCGGACCTGCCTGACGCCATCCCCGACACCAGTGCAAGCCTGACATGGGCCGCTGACAGCCAGACCTTGTTCTTCGTCCGCGTTGACGACAACCATCGACCGCTGTTTGTCCATCGCCACACCCTTGGCGCGGAGCCAACGGCAGCGCCACGGGTCTATGAGGAGGGCGATTCCGGCTTCTTTGTCGGCGTTGGCCGAACGCATTCCGGCGCGTTCGTTGTCATCAACGTGCACCGGCACGAAACCAGCGAACTGTACGTTATCGATGCCGACACGCCGACCAGCGCGCCACGACTGATCGCCGCCAGGCGGGAAGGGCACGAGTACGATCTCGAGCATCAGGGCGATCGCTTTCTCATCTTGACGAACTCAAACGACGCAGTCGATTTTCGGGTTTGTGAGACGCCGGTTTCGTCGCCGGACGAAAGCAACTGGCGCGAGATCGTCCCCCACAAGTCGGGACGACTGATTCTCTCTCAAGTCGCCTTCAAACATCATGTGGTGCGGCTCGAGCGCGAAAACGGCTTACCCCGTATTATCATCACGGCAACCGATAGCGGCGAAGACCACGCCATCGCGTTCTCCGAAGAGGCGTACGGACTGGGCATGTCGGCCGGCTTTGAATTCGACACCAAGACGGTGCGATTCACCTACTCATCGATGACGACGCCTGCGCAGGTGTTCGACTACGATATGAGCACCCGCGAGCGGACACTGCGCAAAACCCAAGAAGTGCCCAGCGGCCATGCGCCGTTTGACTACGTAACCCGCCGGATCTACGCACGCGCGCGCGACGGCGAGACGGTGCCGATCAGCCTCCTTTATCACCGCAACACGGTCATCGACGGTAGTGCCCCCGTTCTCCTGTATGGCTACGGCAGCTATGGCATTTCCATTCCAGCGGGCTTTTCAACGGCGCGGCTTTCGCTTGTCGATCGCGGATTCGTTTACGCCATCGCCCACATTCGCGGCGGCAAGGAAAAGGGCTACGGCTGGTATCTCGATGGCAAGCGCGAGAAGAAGACGAACACCTTCAATGACTTCGTCGATGCCGGCGCCTATCTGGTGGAACAAGGGTTCACGCAACGCGGTCGCATCGTCGCCATGGGCGGCTCGGCCGGCGGCTTGCTGATGGGTGCCGTCGCAAACCAGGCACCCGACCTGTTTCTCGGGATTATTGCCAACGTCCCGTTTGTCGACACGCTCAACACGATGCTCGACAAGGACCTTCCGCTCACACCGCCGGAATGGCCCGAATGGGGAAACCCGATCGAAAGCCGCACGGATTATGACCTGATCAAATCCTATTCGCCCTACGACAATGTGCTGCCGCAGGCTTATCCGCACATCTTCGCGGAAGGCGGCTTGACCGACCCGCGCGTGACGTACTGGGAGCCGGCAAAGTGGATTGCGAAGCTCAGGGATCAGTCCACCGGTAGCAATCTACTGCTCTTGCGCACAAACATGGAAGCCGGACATGGCGGCGCCTCAGGTCGGTTCGAGTCGCTCCGCGAAGCGGCTCGGGAGTTTGCCTTCGCGTTAAAGATTAGCGGCAAGACGTAGAGCGTAGCGTACGGCCGTCGCCACCCACACCGATGTCATCCCGCTGCTTGTCAGCGGGATCCATTTCGCCACGGGTTCGGACGTTCGTTAAGTGCGCGAACGGCGCTATTGCGCTTAATCTGCCGCAGACATCCAGGCCTGCCGAACAGTGGATTCCGGGCGGTGGCCCGGAATGACTGATTGGCTTGCGGGACGAGCGCTCTGGCGGCCGCCCATCGGCCTTCTGAAGAACTACTGACGTTAGAGTGACATCAGCCATTTCTGTGACATTGACGTCTCTCGACCGAGTTGAGTGGACAACGCCATGGACAGTCACGACTAGATATCAAAGTCGCCCATATCTCCCCAGTCGTCACCGCCGAACCAGCTGTCACCGCCATCATCAGCTTCCTGGACATTGTCACCGGCTCGGGTGTCGTCGGCTGCGGCGGTCTCCGAACTTGC